>DASURJ010000838.1:0-4889 GCA_036280115.1 Gemmatimonadaceae bacterium | reverse complement strand
GCATGCGCGTCCCGTCGACCATGTAGCCGAGCGTCTGCGCGTTCTGGGTGAGGGCGCGGCCGCCGGCGGCGACGCGCGTGAGCGTCATCCCGCCGGTGACGGGCACCTCCTCGTTGCGCACCGCGTTAGGCGCGAAGAGGTTCTGGTTGAGGTAGACCCAGAGCTCCGGCAGCGCGTTCGGGCTGCGGTTGAAGTACCAGACGGTCTCGCGCCCGGTGAGCGTCCGCGTGGCGGGCACGATCTCGGCCTCGATGCGGTACTTCGCGTACTGCTGCCAGTAGCGCGGCCCGGGCTGGCCGGTGCGCGTGCGCGTGCCGCGCGTCACGGCTCGGGCGAACACACCGGGTTCCGCGATCGGCTCGCCGCCGGCGCGGCCGACATCGGGGACGCCGGCCGAGGGCGCGGCAGCGGGCTGCACGGTCGCGCAGCCGGCGATTGCGAATACGAAGAGCAGGGATGCGTAGCGCATCATGGGGAGATGTTGAGTGTGAGCGGAAAATGGTGGATGATGGGTGTCACCGTCGCGTCCACGCCGCGATCCGCCCTCTCGGACCGACCGCCCACCCGCGCGACTTGTTCGCGAACCCGACGCTGTTGTACGCCACCGTGTCCACCATCGTCCACGAGTCGCCGCCATTCGTCGAGCGCGCGGTGCCGGCGAGTCCCACCGCCACCAGCGTAGACGTCCCCGGCACGTACGCGACCGCCGACATGTAGCCGGGTGGAAGCGGGCCCTTCGCCAGCCGCCACGTGGTGCCGCCGTCGCTCGTGAGCGCGACGTTCGGAAACGCGCCGCGTGGCTGCTGGTAGTCGCCGCCCACGACCACGCCGCGCCTCGCGTCGCGGAACGCGACCGAAAAGATGCCTGACGAGCCACCTCCCGCGTGCAGCGGCGTCTCGGCCACGCTCCAGGTGCGGCCGCGATCGCGGGAATGGAAGACGCGCGCCTTCGCGCCGCCGCCGGTGCCGATCCAGACGTGCGTCCCCGCGGCGAGCGCCAGGCTCGTGCCGCTCGCCGCGAACGCGGCTTCCCCCGGCAGCGTCGGCGGGAGCCGCTCCGGGGGCACGCGCGTCCACGTCGCGCCGCCGTCGCTCGTCGTCAGCAGGAAGAACGTGCCGTCCACGGGATCGCTCATGGCGATGCCGTGGCGCGCGTCCCAGAATGCGATCGCGTCGAGGAAGACGCCCTTCTGCTCCGTGCTGTAGGCGAGCGACCAGGTCTTGCCGCCGTCAGTCGTGCGATAGATGCGGGCCTGCCCCTCGTCGGCGTTCCCCGAGCTCATCGCCCACGCGCGCTGCGCGTCCAGCGCGAACACGTCGCGGAAGTCGAGCGACTCGGCGCCGGCGATCGTGTCTACCGTCCAGGTCTTCCCGCCGTCGGTGGTGCGCACGACGCGGCCGCGCGTCCCGCTCGCCCACACCACCCGCGCCGACACCACGCTGAGGCCGCGGAGCTCGCCGTCGGTGGGGCTCTGTTGCGGGGTCCACTGGGCGAGCGCCGCGGCGGGCACGGCCAGAGCGATACCTAACGAGAGGATTCTGGCGCCACGGCCGGAAAAAGCATTCACCACGGAGAACACGGAGAGCATGGAGGAAAGCACGTTCCGATGCGCCATTCAGGACTCCATCAGCAGGGACAGCGCGACTTTGTCTTTTGACTGCACATCGATACCGGTCGCGCCGCGACAATCACATGTCGTCGAATCGCGAGACCCACGAGTCGCCGCGCCGGTCCAGCGAGAAGAAGAGCGCGACCACCGACACGACCAGCAGCAGCACGGCGTTGAGCCAGTTGCGCCTTGGATCCTGCCAGAGCATCCAGATGCCGAACGGCAGGAAGAGCACTCCGAGGAGTGCCAGCGTGGAGCGCACCATACATCCGGGGCGGAAACGCGGCATGTCGAAAGCTTGCGCACCGGGTCGCGCTCGGCAACTCTCCACCGATGCTCACCATCGAACGGATCCGCGCGGCGCGGGAGCGCATCGCCGGCCGCGTCCACGTGACCCCCACCATGAGCGCGGCGCGGCTGGGACGGGATGCCGGGGTCGCGCTCTTCCTCAAGTGCGAGTCGCTCCAGAAGACCGGGTCGTTCAAGCCGCGCGGAGTCCTGAACCGGCTCGCCCAGCTCGACGCGGCCGCTCGTGCACGCGGCGTCGTCACCGTCTCCGCCGGAAACCACGCCCAGGCCCTCGGCTGGGCGGCGACGATGGCGGGCGTGCAGGCAACGGTCGTGATGCCCGCGACCGCGCCGCGTACCAAGGTCGAGGCGAGCCGCGAATACGGCGCCGAGGTGGTGCTGCACGGATCGAGCAGCATCGAGGCCTTCGAGAAGGCGAATGCCCTCGCCGCCGAGCGCTCGCTCGTGTTCGTGCACCCGTTCGAGGACGAGGAGGTGATGGCGGGCGCCGGCACCGTTGGGCTGGAACTGGCGGAGCAGGTGGCGGATCTGGACGCGGTCGTCGTTCCCATCGGCGGCGGGGGATTGATCGGCGGCGTCGCCACGGCGCTGCGCGCGGTCGCGCCCGGGGTGAAGATCTACGGCGTGGAGCCCACGGGTGCGGCGTCGATGCGCAGGAGTCTCGACGAGGGAAAGCCCGTGCGGCTCGACGCGGTGCACACGATTGCCGACGGACTCGCGCCGCCGATGGCCGGCGCACTCGCCTTCGAGGTCGTGCGTCGGCTGGTCGACGATGTGATCCTCGTCACCGATGACGAGATCGCCGACGCGATGCGTCGCATCATGCGCTACGCGAAGCTCGTGGCCGAGGGGGGCGGCGCCGCGGCCACCGCGGCCGTGCTTTCCGGACGGCTGCCGCTGCGAACAGGCAATCGCGTCGCGGCGATCCTCAGCGGAGGGAACGTGGACGAGTCACGCTTGCGGGAGATCCTCCGCGCGCAGTGATCTCCGAGTCCCCTCGCCGAACGCGATCGTCGACATCACCAGCCAAACCGCCCCCACCAGCGCCCCACCGATCACGTCTGTCGGCCAGTGCACGCCGAGGTAGATGCGCGAGTAGAGGCTCGCGAGCATGATCGGGACGATGACGAAGTACGGCCACACCCACCCCTTCTCCTTGTGGAGCATGAGCGCGATGGTGAGCAGCACGGCGACGCTCGCGATCGCGTGGCCGCTGGGGTACGACGCCCAGCCATACCAGCCCCGGCGCTCCACCAGCTCGGGACGCGGACGCTCGAACAGGTACTTGAGCGCCGGGTTCAGGCTGTAGCTCCCGATCTGCACGATGAGCAGCCGCATCGCGAGGTGCGGGCGCTTCTTCCGCCACCAGAGCCAGATCACCACGAGCAGCACGCCCGGGATGAGGGAGATGTTCGTCCCGAACCAGGGGAAGACGAGCATCAGCGTGTCGATCACCGCCGGGAGCGGGACGTTCACGCGGTGGATCACGTCCGTCTCCCACTCCATGCCGCCATGCCAGCCACCCGCGCGGACGACCCAGGCGGCGAACGCCATTCCCGCCAGGAACGCGAGCGCGTAACCGGCGACGATCGTCAGCCAGCGCTGCCGCCACCAGGGACGTTCGACCGTCTGGCTCATCCGGGATGGGTTCGTGCGAGAGAGGCGTCGTGCGGTCACGTGAAGGGGCGCGGTGTCGCCCGCGCCCCTCGCTCTTGTGCTCGCCCCCGATCATGCGAGGATTGTGCTCGCGTGGTGTGCATGTTGCGTCGCCGCGAGCGGGCGCCGGACAGGGTTCTCGTACGCGAAACCAGGGGAGGGAGCGGCATGACCGATCGCGGGCCGGGAGAGGAGGATCGTCGCGACGATGACGAGCTGCGTCGTCGAGACGAGTTCACCCTGGAAGGGGGACACGGGTCGAACGGGCGCGACCGGACGCACGCGCGCGAGCGCGTAATGCGGGGAGGATTGGATGAGGCCGGTGAGATCCCCGCGGCCGACGCGGACGTGGAGGCGGGCGTATCCCGGCGCGCGGAACGGTACGAGGACTGAGCGCCGTCAGTCCGCCAGCCCGCGGCCGCGAACCGCGATCATCGTCCCCTGCATCGTCGCGACGAGCTTCTCCTTTCGCTCGTCGCCGGACGCGAAGGAGTAGACGTCCGCGCGACAGACGGTGAGGGTGCGTCCCGCCTTCAACACCCGGCCGCGTGCCAGCAGCGTCGGGCCCTCAGCGGGGGAGAGCATGTTGATCTTGAACTCGACGCTCATCACGGCCGCGTCCTCGGGCATCATGGTGAGCGCGGCGTAGCCGCACGCGCTGTCGGCGATCGTCGCGAGCGCGCCGGCGTGCACGAACCCGTGCTGCTGCGCGACCCCGTCGCTGTACGGCAGCTCGATCTCGACTTCACCCGGGGCGACGCGCGTGAGCCGTGCGCCGAGCGTGGCCATGAAACGCTGGCGCGCGAAGCTGCCGCGCACGCGCTCCTCGATCGCCGGATCGGCCTCCCCCTCGTTTCTGCCGCGCGGCGCCGTGGTGCTCACTGGCGCGCGTCCGCGTGTCGCCTCGGCGCGATCGGCCGGCCGGCGCGGCAGTCGACGCAGAGCGTGCGCGCACCGAGGTCGACGAGGATCCGCCGCGCGAACGACCCGTGCAGGTGCGTGGCGCAAAGGACACGCCTGCACTGCTCGCACGCGCCCCCCTTCACGAGGTCCACCCGTCCGCCGCACGCATCGCAGTCGGTGGAGACCTCCGTCTCGAGGAAAAGGCGGAAAGGGCGCGTCATTTCTTCCGGTTCACTCTCCGCTCGGTCCACATCACGACCGTCGTGCAGTTCCCGCGTCCCGCCTGCGTGAACTGTGCCGGCACGCTGCTCGGATTGTACACCTCCATCGCCGCGATCTCGTCCGCGCGCACGAACGAATCCAGATCCCCCGGGAACTGCTGAACCCACATCGTGCCGTCCACGTAGAACA
>DASURJ010000837.1:0-4917 GCA_036280115.1 Gemmatimonadaceae bacterium | reverse complement strand
GTACTCGTGCCGGCGTTCAAGGCGATGGGAGGAACGGACCTGTTTCGGTGACCGCCGGGGACCCGGGGTGTCTACGACTTGCCCATCGATCGAGCGTGCGCGCGCGCCGGCGACGCAGATCTCCTCACCTCGAGCGCGGTTTCACCCAGGTGGTAACGCTGGGCGTCCGGCCCGGAGCGCGCGGAAAAACACGTTGCCGCCGCGACCCAGGTGTGCGCTCGGCGTTAGGCGACGGGCGGACGCCGGCGAGGACGACACTCGTTATGCCTCGGCCTCGAATGCGGAGTAGCGCTCGACGGCGGCGCGGACGTCGTTGAGCACCACGCCCCCGCACTCGACCCACGCGTGCGCCCCGAGCGCCGCCCGGGGTGAACGCACGCCAATGCGCAGCACGCCCGGCAGATGCTCGCGCCCCATGAGGTCGAGAAGCGTCAGTGACCGCGACAGGCACGTGCCCTCGGTGACGCCGTACACCGACGCGAGCTGCACCACGCGCTGCAGCCGCACCGCCCGCGCGAGCTGCGACGCCGACACCGCCTCGATGGGACCGTTGCGCCGCAGGGCCTCGCGCGCGTCCGCAGCACGGCGCGAGTTCCGAAGGCGCGCCGTAGTCAACGGAAGTAGCCAGAGCGCGCGCGCGAGTGGCCCGACGTCCGCGCGGCGCCGGACCAGCGCGCCTAACAAGGCCTGCACGCGGCCGATCACGTGTCGAGCGCCACGATGCCCGCCGAGGCGAGCGCGCCAAGGAGCGTCTGGACGTCGCTGCGCAACTGCTGTTCGGCGACGTCGTACACGGTCAGCATGTGCGCCACCATGCGCTCGACGTCCCCGTCAGCGGACAGAGCGTCCCACGTCTGTGTTCCGATGTCGTCCAGGCTGTGGTATCGCTCGCTCCCGAGATTCAGGAGGACGGCGTTTCCTTCGACGTGCTGGCAGGGCACGTCGGGCGAGATCGTCACGCGGCGAGGGAGCGACGGGGGCATCGGCTAACGGCAGGTTGCGGGTTGGCGTTCGCGCGTAGTCCGCGCCTATGTGGCAACCTGTCGGCCTCATCTATATGGACGGCCGACGCCAACGCGATTCGAGCCGAGTAACTACCCGGTATGTAACCACTTACATTATTTGAAAGGCCCGATTGCGCCGCGGCCCGAAAGGGCGAGCCGTGCTGTGCGGGCGCTACAGTTATCGCCGTCGTCTGTTGCCCGCGCGCATCGACCACGCAGACAGTCCTGGTAGAGACGAGAGTCCTCGCCCATGCCCCACGAGAGCGCGACACCCGAGCGTCCGGCTGACGTGCTGGTTCGCCGCGCGACGCGCGCCGACCTGCCGGCCATCGGCAGACTCGGCGCGCTGCTCGTGAGGACGCACCACGACTTCGACCGGAGGCGCTTCATCGCCGCGTCGCACAACACCGCACGGGGCTACGCCTCGTTCCTCGGCACGCAGCTCGAGGAGCCGAAGGTCGTGGTGCTGGTCGCGGTGCGAGATGGGCAGGTGGTCGGCTACACGTACGCCGGCGTCGAGGGCCATGACTGGATGGCGCTCCGCGGTCCCGCCGGCGTGCTCTACGACATCATTGTCGATCCCGCGGAGCGTAGCCACGGCATCGGCCGCATGCTCCTCGACGCGACGATCGCGCTCCTGCGGTCACTCGGGGCTTCCCAGGTCGTGCTGTCGACCGCGGAGCGAAATGAGCGGGCCCAGCGGCTGTTCTCGAGGGCGGGGTTTCGCCGGACCATGGTGGAGATGGCGCGTGAGCTCGATCGGGGAGATGGACCCTGAGCTCTGAGCGGCTCGCGGAACGCATCGTGCGACTGACGCGCGGGTGAACCGTGTACGCGCGGAGGCAGGCATGGGCGAGGGCGGACGGGCGTGCGGATCGCCGACGCTTCGCCGGCTTCCGGCGTTAGGCCTGGCATCGCTGCTCGCGCTCGCCTGCCGGCCCGACGGGGAGGACCGCTACGACCTCGCGCACAACGCGGCAGCGGTGGCGGCGCGGCACGCCCCCACAACCGACGGCGTATCGATCGGCGCTGCCGTCTCGAGCGCCGCGCGGTACGTGACCACGCTCACGGGGCTGCGGAATCCGGAGTCGGTGCGTTACGATCCCGAGCAGGACGTCTACTTCATCTCGAACATGGCCGGCTACGGGTCGGTCAAGGACGGGAACGGGTACATCGTTCGCGCGAGCGCCGCCGACCTGGACGAGGCGAGCATCCTCGCTGGCGGCGGGACCGGCGGGGTGACGCTCGACGCGCCGAAGGGAATGGCGATTTCCGGCGATACCCTCTGGGTGGCGGACATCGACAAGCTCCGCGGGTTCCATCGGGTGACGGGCGCTCCGCTCGGCACCGTGGACTTCGCCTCGTTAGGCGCCGTCCTGCTCAACGACGTGGCGGTCGGCCCGGGCGGCGAGCTCCGCGTGACGGACACGGGGATCCGCATGACCGAAATCGGCGTCTGGTTCGTCGGGCCGGCACGTGTGTTCGCCATCGGTGCGGGGGCGACGATTCGTACGGTTGCGGAGGGACCCGCGGCCGGTCAGCCTAACGGGATCGCCTGGGACTCGACTGCGGGGCGCTGGGTCGTGGTGTCGTTCGACCGGTTCCGCTGGGACGTCAGGTCGATGAGCGGCTCGGGCCGCGTGGACAGCCTCTTCTCGCGGATGCGGCCGGGACAGCTCGACGGCGTCGAGGTGCTCCCGAGGGGCGGCATTCTCTATTCGAGCTGGGCGGACTCGAGTCTGCACCTGCTGGAGAGCGGGCGAGACACGCAGGTGATCCACGGGTTGCGCGCACCGGCGGACCTGGGGTTCGACACGCGTCGCAACCGTGTCGCGATTCCGATGCCGACCATGGGGTGGGTGCAGCTCTGGACTGCCACCCCTGCTACCGCACCGTGACGGTGCCAGTCATGGCGGGATGCTGCGTGCAGCGGTACGGGTACGTCCCCGCCGTGGCGAACGTCCGCGCATAGCCACCGCTGGACTGGGTCGCGGACTTGGGGCCGTCGTCGAACGTGACGTTGTGGTCGATGGCTCCCGCCGCCCACGTCCACGTCACGGTGGCCCCAATGCCCACGGTCGTGGCTGACGGGTCGAAGACGTTGTTCCTCACCGTCACCGTGGTGGACGTACTGCTGCCGCCGCCGGTCTTCTCGTTAGGGCCGGCACCGTAACCGTCGCCCCCACCGCCACAGGCACTGGCGCTCACCGTAAGCAGCGTGACGAGGACAAGAAGTCGAGTGGGCATGGACCGGCCCTCGAGAAGAGTGTGCGTCATCTTACCGCGCCGGGCGCCCGAGAAGCGAGGTCTGCCGGGCAGTGCAACCGTGGCCATTGCAGACATGCTGCGCCGATTCGCCACACGCGGTATGTTGTCGCGGCCCGAGCATCCCCTCCGCCCAAGTTCAGGCGTCCGGACCTTGGATGAGTTACACCCTGTTCCTCGTTCGCGTGCCTGCCGGGGCCTCGGACGAAGAGGTCGAGACGATCGCGCTCGCCGCGAACGAGGCCGAGATCGCCCGCGGCCCGAGCCCGCCCGACCCCGAGGCCGAGCGCCGGAAGCGCGCGCTGGCTGACGCGCTCCTCGCGGAATTTCCGGAGCTCGACGGGGGTGAGCCGAACTACGCGGAGCTCGCCCGCGCCAACGACATCACCGAGGACGAAGCGCGGCAGCGCTTCCCATGGGGGCGAGTAGCCGGGCCGGAGGACGGCGCCGGCATGGAGATCACGCTCTACGACACGTTCGTCACGCTCGATATGGCGGCCGGCGGCACCGACGAGGACTGGGAGGACGTGTGGCGGTACCTCGAGGTGCTGGTCCGTGAAGGCGGTTTCGTCATCTGGGACCCGCAGGCACCTAACGTGGTGGACCTCAGCGCCGGGCCGTCAGGCGATGGCACCCGGATGCCGCGCCCGAAGCCCGCAACACGGCGGAAACGAACCGGCGGCAGGCCGTCCGCCAAGCGCTCAGCCACGAGGGGAGGGACGGCCACGGCCGACGATACCGACGAAGGCGCAGACAGGACCGAGCCCGAAGATGTCCGCCGCGGCGGTGAGCTGGCCAAGCTCGTCAACCGGGTCGTCGACGAGGCAATCGCTGCACGGCTCGCGGCGGCCGGTTTCCGCCGGTCCGGGCGTACGTGGCGTCGGTACCTCGATGACGGAGTGGTGCAGGTCGTGAACGTTCAGTGGAGTCCGGGCCACGAGGGTGAGGCAGGGTTCACGCTGAACGCCGGCGTGTACTTCCCGGCACTGGCCACCAGCATCGCTGATTTCCCCGTCACCGCCACCCCCAAGGAGTACGACTGTCACGTGCGCAAACGCCCGCTGATCCCGGGCGTCAGTGGGTGGCGGGTGCGAGTTCCCGGCGTGGCCAAGCCGGACCCCGACCTCGGGGACGGATTCGTCAGGGCGTTCTTCGCATGGCTCGACCGGCGCGCGGATCAGAAGGCGCCGAAGCAGCGCGAGCGCGCCACGCGTGAGATGCGGGAATCGCTCGAGCGGTACACGCTTCCCTGGCTCGAGCAGGTCAGCACGCTCCGCGGAGCGCGCGACGAGCTGCTGAAACGAGGGCCGGTGCTCTGGGGACTCCACGCGAGCATCATCCTGGGTGAGCGGGATGAGGCGGCGCGAATTCTCGAGCGGGAACTGCAGCGGGCCGATCCGGTGTATGCCGAGACGCTCCGCGCCTGGGGCCGCGCCAACGGCCTGTTGCCCTAACGTCGCCCGCCGGTCGGGAGAAGCCGGACGCGCATCACGCGAACCCCGGGTGGTGCGAGGCACACGGTTGAGGCAGTGTGTGATACCCCTCTGAGCCCTCCGATAGCAACTACGCCGAGGTCTACTGCATGAAGGCATTCGACACGCCACGCGAACGTGCGCAGCTCCTGCTCGTGGTCCTCGGCGTCATGATC
>DASURJ010000836.1:0-6542 GCA_036280115.1 Gemmatimonadaceae bacterium | reverse complement strand
AGCGAGCTCGCCTCGCTCACCGCGTGGGCGGAGCGCACGACCGACGGCTCGCTCAGCGACCTCCCGGCCCCGCCGCGCGCCGAGCTCTGGGACGAGGTATCGGCCGAGCCGGATCTCTGTCAGCGGATTCGGTGCCCGCATTACGACCGCTGTTTCCTGTTCGCCGCGAGGCGGAAGGCAGCGCAGGCCGACGTGATCGTCGTGAACCATCACCTGCTCATGTCGGACGTGGCCGTGCGTCGCATCTCGCAGAACTGGGAGGACGCGGCCGTCCTTCCCGCGTACGCACGCCTGGTCATCGACGAGGGGCATCACATCGAGGACGCGGCCGCCGCACACCTCGGCGCGTCCGTCACGCGGCGGTCGCTCCAACGCCTGTTCGCTCGCCTCGACCGCACGGGGAAAGGGCTCTTGCCAGCCCTCATGGCGAAGCTCTCCGAGGGAAAGGATCTGCTGAGCGCCGCGAGCATGGATCTCGCCGCAACGAAGCTCGCCCCCGCGGCGCTGGCCGCGCGCGATCGCGCGGGCCTCGTGTTCGACCTGCTCTCCACGCTCCTCGATGAGACAGGCACGCCCGTGCTGCGACTCACCGACGACTTCGCCCGGCACCGCATCTGGCGAAGCGGGCTCGATCTGGCGCTGACCGAGCTTCTCGGCGAGATCGAGATGCTGCAGGAGGGGCTGCGCGTCGTGCGCGAGCGCCTCGAGACCGATGAGGCCCGGGCCGACGCGCTCGCGCCCATGCTCAACGAGCTGCGCGGCGTGACGCGACGAATGCAGAATGCCGGCGACGCACTTCGCCGGACGCTGCGCCCGAGCGACGAGGCAGACGCCGCCGTGCGCTGGATCGAAGTGCGTGGGAAGGAGCGCAACCTCGCCGTCACGTCGGTTCCGCTCGACCTCGCTCCCGTCCTGCGCGAGGATCTCTTTTGCCGTGTGAAGACCGCCGTGGTCACGAGTGCGACGCTCGCGGCCGAGCAGCGGTTCGACTTCCTCAGCCGACGGCTCGGGCTGGACGACCCGGAGCTCACACCGGCGACGGCACTCTATCCCTCGCCGTTCGATTTTCCGGCCAACGCGCGCCTTGCGGTACCCACGAACGCGCCGCTGCCTAACGTGGACGCGGCGGGCCACATCCAGTTCGTCGTCCGGGTCGCGCTCGATGTCGCCACGGCCTCCGATGGCGGCATCTTCATTCTCGCCACGAGCCATCGCGACGTGCGGCTCGTCGCCTCCGAGCTTCGCGCGCGCGGCATCGAACGGCGCTGGCCTCTGCTCGTCCACGGGGACGACGGTCGCGACTCACTCCTCTCGCGATTCCGGGAGAGTGAGCGGGCCGTGCTCGTCGGAACGGCGAGCTTCTGGGAGGGGGTGGATGTGCCGGGTCGTGCCCTGCGCGGACTCGTCATCACGAAGCTGCCCTTCAAGGTGCCGAGCGAGCCCGTGACGGCTGCGCACTGCGAGTCGATCGAGCGCCGCGGCGGTGACGCGTTTCGGAGTTACATGCTGCCCCACGCGTCGCTGCGCCTCAAGCAGGGCTTCGGCCGCCTGATCCGCACGGCCACCGACCGCGGCGTCATCGTTCTCGTGGACCCGCGCGTCATCACCAAGTCGTACGGACGCACACTGCTCGAGGCGCTGCCGCCCGCTCGCCGCTTGGTGGGCCCGTGGGCCTCGGTGCTCGAGCACGTTCAGGCGTTCTACCAGTCCGCCGGACCAGCCTCGACCTGATCGACCTCTACCCCTCCCACAGCACATGCTCGCTCAACGCCCTTCCAAGATCGTCTGCGTCGGTCGCAACTACCTCGAGCACGCGCGCGAGCTCGGCAACGAGATGCCGAGCGAGCCGCTCCTCTTTCTCAAGCCGCCGTCGAGTCTCATCGCGGGTGGCGAATCCATCGTGCTGCCGCCGCAGTCGGAGCAGGTGGAGTTCGAGGGCGAGATCGGCATCGTGGTCGGGCGCCGCATGCGCCACGTGACCGAAACGGACGCCATCGACGGGATCGCCGGGATCGTCGCCGTGAACGACGTCACCGCGCGGGATCTGCAGCGTCGCGACAGCCAGTGGACCCGCGCGAAGGGGTTCGACACCTTCTGCGCGGTAGGGAGGCCCATGATGGGTGCCGCGGACCTCGCCGCGCTCGAGGTCGTGACGCGCGTGAACGGCCAGGAACGGCAGCGTGGGCGGAGCGCCGACATGGCGTTCTCGATCCCGTACCTCATCGCGTACATCTCGAACATCATGACGCTCGAGCCATGGGACCTCATCGCCAGCGGGACACCGGCCGGGGTCGGCAGGCTTTCACCGGGCGACATAGTCGAGGTCGAAGTCGTTGGGATGAGTATGGTTTCGAATCCGGTTGCGCCGGCGCCTGTACCCGGCGAATAGGGCGCTGCGGTGGCGCAGGCGGTGCGGAAGGGCTATCCTGGAACTCCGGCATCAGACGCGGGCTATAAGCCTCGGTGGCTGCCGGCACGCATTCGAGATTGGAGGACGCGCTGACTCAACCGACGCACGCAGCGGGGACGAGCAAGGGGCCTCGACGGCCATACCCGAAGCGAGAAAGCGATCGCAAGGCGCGCCGCCCGGCCGGGACGGTGGCGCTCTCGATTGCCCTGCATGTCGTCATTGGCGCGGCGCTCATTCGCGTCCTCATGATCCCGTATCCCTTCCTGTCGATCTTCGCGGATCGGGAGGAGCCCATTCAGCCAGAACGGATCAGCTTTCTCGCATTGCCACAGGCGGAGTCCACGCCTGGCCCGGGTCGAAGCGGTGGCAACGGGCGACCCGAAACCACCACGCGGACTGTGGCGCCCCCGGTCGTCGCGCCGTCCGAAGTTCCTGCAACGCTCCCGCCCGTCGATCCGGCTGCGCCGCCGACGCCCGCGGCCCGTGACGACGAGGGCACGGGCCCGCTCATAGGGCGGGGTGGTCCCACGAAGGGAATCCGGCCGTCGTACTCGGACCCGCGAATCTGGGTTCCCGAAGCGGACGTCGTGACGGCCCCGAAGTCGGCCGATGCGCGCATGGACAGCGCAGTGGTAGCCGGGATTTCACGCGCCCGCGATTCGCTGGCGGCGCTCGGCTATACGCCCAACAAGTTCGAGCGCGGGGATTGGACGGTCGAGAAGAACGGGCGAAAGTACGGCATCGACCAGCAGTACGTCCGGCTCGGCAAGGTCTCGATCCCACTCCCGCTCCTGGCCCTGCTGCCGCTCAACCTTCCGCAGGCGAACCCCATTGCTGCCGGGCGCGAGCGCGAGATGGCCTCACTGCGCGCCGAGATCCAGTTCCACTCGCAGCGTGCGATGAACGAGCAGGAGTTCCGAAAGGCAGTGAAGGCGCTTCGCGAACGCAAGGAGCGCGAGCGACAACAGGAGGAAAAGGCGAGGCAGCAGAAAACGATTGCCGCGCCTGAGGCGGCTACACCCTAGTAGCTCGATGTTGCGACGTAATGCTGAACGACCCCGGCGTCAGGCGCCGGGGTCGTTGGTGTTCAGGGGGTAGGCGGCTCTTCGTCATCGGGCATGTCGCCAGCGTCATGGAACGGCCGAAACACCGCGGCAATGGTTCCGATGACGGCGAAGTCGTCGTTCGGTCCAATGACGAGCTCGCGCTCGTCGGGATTGGCCGGCTCCAGGACGATGGTGGCGCCGCGATGCTGCAGCGTCTTCACCGTCGCCTCGCTGCCGACGCGGGCGGCGATGATGTCACCGTCGTGGGCCCGCGCCGATGGGTTCACGAGGACGAAATCGCGATCGAAGATGCCGCGCCCGATCATGCTGTCGCCCGACACGCGGAGGAAGAAGCAATCCTCGCTCGGCACGAATGCGCGGTCGAGCGTGATGAAGCGCTCGCGGTTTCCCGGGATCAGCATCGGCTCGCCCGCGGCGATCTTGCCGTAGAACGGGACCGGCTGCATGCGTCCGACGGTCGAATAGCCGAGCAGGCGGACGCCGCGCGATCGCGCCGGATCGCGCTGGATGTACCCCTTGTCGGCGAGCGATTGCAGGATGTCGGAGACGGTTTTCGTCGACTTGATCCGAAACCGCTTGCCGATCTCGCGAATGCTCGGCTGATACGTGTTTTCACCCAGGAAGTCGAGCAGGTAGTGGTATACCCGTCGCTCCAAGGTGGTCAGAGACTCCGGCATCGACCTCCCGGAAAACGGCTCGCCGGGGGTCTCGACTAGCCCACCCGGCGTTCCTCGTTCACGCCAAATGTATTCGACGCGTCACGCGACGGTCAACACACTCGAGCTCGACGGTTACCGCCGGCCAGGCGGGCGCGTACACCGCCGCATTACCCGGGTAACGTCCGTTTCGGCACCCGATCTCCTCAGACCGTCCCCGCGCCGCCAAGGTTCCGCAGCGCGTCGTCGATTCGGAGCAGCGCACGGTCGCGGCCGAGGAGGACGAGCACGTCGAATAATCCGGGGCTCACGCTCGAGCCCGTTAGCGCAACCCGAAGGGGCTGAAACAGCTTGCCCGCTCCGATGCCGCGGCGCTCGGCGACGGGTCGAAGCGACTCCTCGAGCGTCGCCGCGTGCCAGTCCGGAACGGCCGCGAGCGCCGCACGCGCCTCTCGCAGCATGGCCGGTGTGGCGGGATCCTTCCACTGTTTCGCGACGGCGTCGGGATCGAGGGTGACCGACTCGCCGAAGTAGGGGACCGCCTGCTTCACGACGTCACCGATCGTCCGCGATCGAACGCGCAGGAGCTCGATCACCATGTGGTACCACGCGCGATGCTCGGTGAGCCACTCGCGCGTCGCGAGGCCGGCGTCGACGATCCCGTCGGTGATGAGCGGCTCGACGTCCTCGATCGGAAGTCGGTTGAGGTGTTGGCCGTTCATCCACTCGAGCTTCCTGGGATCGAACACCGATGCTTTCTTGAGCAGGCCGTCGACCGAGAACGCCTCGATCATCTCGGGGAGCATCATGACCTCGCGGTCCCCGCCGGGCGACCATCCGAGGAGCGCGAGGAAGTTCACCATCGCGCTCGGAAGAATCCCCTGGTGGCGGTAATCGCCGACGGCCATGGCGCCGTGGCGCTTGCTCAGCTTCTTCCCGTCGGTGCCGTGGATCATGGGAAGGTGGGCGAACACGGGAAGCGTGGCGCCTAACGCGCGGTAGAGGAGGATCTGTTTCGGGGTGTTGGAGATGTGGTCGTCGCCCCGCATCACGACGGTGACGCGCGCCGCGATGTCGTCGGACACGACCGCCATGTTGTAGATCGGCGTCCCGTCCGACCGCAGGACGACGAAGTCCTCGATGTCCTTGTTCGGGAACGCAATGCGCTCGTGCACGAGGTCGTTCCAGTCCGTGGTTCCCTCGGGCACACGAAAGCGCACCACGAACGGATCGCCGGCGGCGACGCGCCGCGCGACCTCGTCAGGCGGCAGCCGGTCGCATCGGCGGTCGTACTTGAAGGCATCACCGCGTGCTTCCGCCTCGCGGCGGCGCTCGTCGAGCTCGGCCTGGGTGCAGAAGCAGCGGTACGCGGCGCCCGACTCGAGCAGGGCGCGCGCGTCGGCCTGGTGGCGCGCGAGGTTCGCCCCCTGGTACGTGACGTCCTCGTCCCACGAGAGCCCGAGCCACGTGAGCCCGTCGAAGATGGCGCGTGTGCTCTCGTCGGTGCTGCGCGCGCGGTCCGTGTCCTCGATGCGGAGGAGGAACACGCCGGCGTGCTTCCGTGCGAGGAGCCAGTTGAACAGCGCCGTGCGCGCGCCGCCGACGTGCAGGTAGCCGGTGGGCGAGGGTGCGAATCGAACGCGAAGTGGAGAGGGGAGGGGGAGCGTCGTCATGGGACGGGTACGAAAAGAGGTGTCGAGGACGCGTGCCGAGCGGTCGGCACCTCGATCCTGACACCTCGGTCTGGCGGTGGTTCGACGGAGAGAGAGGGATTCGAACCCTCGATAGGGGTTTACCCCCTATGCCGGTTTAGCAAACCGGTGCCTTCAGCCTCTCGGCCATCTCTCCCGGGTGAAGCAGCGTAGCCCGGCGCGACGCTCCACGCGAACAGGATGCAGTGCGGGGATGAGATCGCGCGCGGGGAACTCGCAACCTAGCGGTCGGGTGTGGGGCAGTCAACCGGTTGTGGCGGAGTCGGTTGGGCCGTCGCGTCGCCGTTCGATTCGGACACGAGGAGCCCTTCCCAGACGAGCGCTTCGCGCTTCCAGAGCAGCCGCTGGCCATTCTCGTCCAACTTGGTCCACAGGCGCACCTGGTAGAGGGCGCCGTCGAGCCGTACTTCGCGCCTGGTGCGTTGGATGAGTACGAGGTCGCCGTCGCGGGGGCCGCCGACGCACTCGTAGCGGATGGTCTTTCGGGGGATCTTCACGTGCGGGTGCCTTGCGTGACTTGTTCGGAGCGCTTCGGGCGATTCGGGGCACTCAGGATGCGAACGCATTGGGGTTCACGCAAGGGTGGGCTGCCGTGTCGCGGCGAGGCCCGCCGCCTAACGAGACACTCGCCGCGACGGCACACCGTTCATGTGTGACGCGGGTCACAGTTCGCGGCCAGGGCCACGCTGAACGAGCG
>DASURJ010000835.1:0-8156 GCA_036280115.1 Gemmatimonadaceae bacterium | reverse complement strand
CTGGTGCGACGATCGTGACCTCGTTGTTCGAAGCCGTGCGGCGGTATCTCCGATGTTCGGATGCCGGCTGAGTGACGCGCCTTTGCTTCGTGGGACTTCACGCCTTGACGCCCCTTCCGTCGCGCCCGCGGTGGCCGGTATGATCGGAGCATGAGCGTCCGCGTCGCTGTCCTCGCCTCCGGATCCGGAACGAATCTGCAGGCCATCTTCGATTACTTCGATGCGCTCGGGCCACGCGCCGGCGCCTCCGTCACGCTCGTTGCGTCGGACCGCGTATCCGCCGGTGCGCTCGACCGGGCGCGTGCGCGCGACATCGCCGGAGTGCATCTGGACGCGGACCATCGGGGCGACGCGATGGTCGAGCTGCTCGAGGGGCATCACACGGAAATCGTGGCACTCGCGGGATACCTGCGCTTTGTCCCGCCAGCCGTGACGCGACGGTGGCACGGGCGCGTCCTGAACGTGCACCCGTCATTGCTGCCGGCGTTTGGCGGCGCGGGGATGTACGGGACGCGCGTTCACCAGGCGGTGCTCGATGCCGGAGTCCGCGTCACTGGCGTGACTGTCCACTTCGTGGACGAGGAGTACGATCGCGGGCCCATCATCGCGCAGTGGCCTGTTCCCGTTCTCCCTCACGACACCCCCGAATCGCTGGCCCGCCGCGTTCTCGCGGTGGAGCACGTGCTGTTTCCGCGGGCCGTCCGCGCGGTCGCGCTGGGGCGAGTGACGTTAGGCGCCGATGGTCGCGTGTCCGGAGTCGGGGAGCATCTCGCCGGGTGCGCGGCGTACGCCCTGTCCGGCGCGGAGGTCGCGCCGGACGTGTCAGTCCTGTTCCCCGGGGCACGCGCGCCGTAGCGCTCCCGGTTGCTTCGTTCGCGGCGCGCCGTTTCGCGCTGCTCCACGCCACCAGCCACCAGCGTCGTTCCATGCCCCGCGCGCTTCTTTCGGTTTCCGACAAATCAGGGCTCATCGAGTTCGCTCGCGGGCTCGACACGCTCGACTGGGAGATCATCTCCACGGGCGGTACGGCCAAAGCGCTGCGCGACGCGGCGATTCCGGTACGTGACGTGGCGGAGGTCACGCGCTTTCCGGAAATGCTCGACGGGCGCGTGAAGACGTTGCACCCGGTGGTTCACGGCGGACTGCTCGCGCGGCGGGACGTCGAGGAGCACATGACCGCGCTCGCGGAACAGGGGATCGACACCATCGACCTCGTCGCGGTGAACCTGTACCCGTTCCGCGAGACGGCGTCGCGGCCGAACGTGCACCCGGATGCGGTGATCGAGCAGATCGACATCGGCGGACCGTCGATGCTCCGGTCGGCCGCGAAGAACTTCTCGTCGGTCTTCGCGATCGTGGACCCCGAGGACTACCCGCGGGTACTCAGCGCCTTGCAGTCCGGTGACGACGACCTCGACCTGCGCCGGCTGCTCGCGGCGAAGGTGTTCGCGCACACCGGGGCGTACGATTCCGCCATCGCCATGTGGTTCGCCGAGCAACGCGGGGAACAGTTCCCGTCGCAGATCTCCGTCGCGCTCGATCGCGCGCAGTCGCTGCGCTACGGCGAGAATCCTGGTCAGCGCGCGGCATTCTACGTGGAGCGTGGCGCCGCGGGGCTCGCATCGCTTCGCCAACTCGGCGGCAAGGAACTGTCGTTCAACAACCTGCTCGATCTCGAGGGCGCGCTGGTCGCAAGCGACCCGTTCGCGGGGGAGGTCTGCTGCGCCATCGTCAAGCACACGACGCCCTGCGGGCTCGCCACCGGCAGCAGCGCCGTGGACGCGTACCGAAAGGCACTCGCGTGCGACCCCGTGTCGGCTTTCGGGTCGGTGATCTCGTTTACCACTGCGGTGGATGCCGAGGCGGCCGAGGCGATCTCGAGCTTGTTCGTCGAGTGCATCGTGGCACCCGAATTCTCCGAGGAGGCGCTGGAGGTTCTGGGTCGTAAGAAGAACCTGCGCGTGCTCGCCGGGACCGCGCGATGGGCATCGGCTGCCCTCGACTTCAAGCGAGTGCGCGGCGGTTTTCTGGCGCAGGAGCGCTCACCAATGATGATCGATGACACCGCCTGGCAGACCGTGACGCAGCGACGACCGACCCCGGAGGAGTACCGGGACCTGCTCTTCGCGTGGCGCGCCGTGGCCTCGGTCAAGTCGAACGCGATCGTGCTCGCGCGTGACGGCGCGACCATCGGGATTGGCGCAGGGCAGATGTCCCGCGTGGACGCCGCGTTCCTGTCCGTTCACAAGGCGCGCGCGGCGGGCCACGAAACGGCCGGCGCGGTAATGGGGTCGGACGCATTCTTTCCGTTCCGGGATGGCGTGGACCAGGCGGTCGAAGCGGGAGTCAAGGCGATCGTCCAGCCTGGTGGGTCCATCCGCGATAGCGATGTCATCGCGGCCGCGGACGAGCACGGGGTCGCGATGGTGTTCACGGGGCAGAGGCAGTTTCGGCATTGAGCTATCGCTTACCTTCCGTGACCCGGCGCGCGCCGGACAAGTTGTATTTCTGGGGTACTCCCGGCGTCTCCGACCGTTCTCCGACCAACTGAACCACTGATGGCTTCCACCGTTTCCGCCGAGCTCGACTATCGACCGTCCTACCTGGCGGCCGGGATCGCGTCGGCACTCGTGCTCCTGCTCTACATCATCACGCTCGCGCCGTCCACGGCGATGTGGGACACGAGCGAGTACATCGCCGCCGCGTACACGATCGGGCTCCCGCACCCGCCGGGAAACCCGTTCTTCGTGCTCATCGGGAAGTTCTTCACGTTGCTGCCCATCGCGCCAAGCATCGCCGCGCGCGTCAACATCCTCGCGGCCGTGTGTAGCGCGGTCTCCGCAGGGATGTGGTTCCTCATCACCGAGCGCGTGCTGGTGAGCTGGTTCCCGCAGCGGTGGCAGCGCATCATCGGTGGCTCCCTCGCGGCACTCATCGGCGCGACGGCGTTCACGGTGTGGAGCCAGTCGGTCGTGAACGAGAAGGTCTACACCGTCAGCCTCGCCGGACTCGCGCTCGTGGCGTGGCTGACCGTTCGCTGGTGCGATGACCCCGACGGGCGCAAGGCCGACCGGATCCTCGTGCTCGTGGCGTACATTCTGGGGCTCGGGTACGCGAACCACATGGCGGGCATGCTCGCCGCGCCCGCCGTCGCGACCGCGGTGCTCATTCGCCGCCCGAAGACGCTCCTCCGGTGGAAGCTGCTGCTGGCGTGCGTCGGCGCGGTCCTGCTCGGCATCACGCCGTTCGCGACGCAACCCATCCGCGCCGCGTATTTCCCCGCCATCAACGAGGGCGAGCCCACCGCGTGCCGCACGGAGCTCGCGTGGGACTGCACGTTCTCGCGAGGCACGTGGGAAGCGTTCAAGTACAACTTCAATCGCGAGCAGTACGGCAAACCGCCCGTCGTGGAGCGCCAGGCACCGATCAGCGCGCAGATCGGCATGTGGTGGCTGTACTTCAAGTGGCAGTGGCTGCGCGATGCGCACTCGGAGCGGCCGGCGCTGCAGATCACGCTCGCCACCGTGTTCCTGATTCTCGGTCTCCTTGGCGGCTGGGTCCACTGGCAACGGGACAGACGTTCGTTCTGGTTCTTCGGCCCGTTGATGTTCACGATGACCCTGCTGCTCATCTACTACCTGAACTTCAAGTACGGGTACTCGCAGGCGCCGGAGCTCGGCGATAGCGTGCCGCGCGAGGTCCGCGACCGCGACTACTTCTATCTCTGGAGCTTCTCGGGGTGGAGCGTGTGGGCGGCGCTGGGTCTCGTGTACGTGTGGGAAACCATTGCGTCGCTCATCGGCTCGCAGAACGTCAGGCTGGGACGCGAGACGCTGCAGCTGCCGACGAAACGGGCCTGGCTCATGGCCGCACCGGTGCTCGGGCTCGCGGTCGTCCCACTGTTCGCCAACTGGACGGCGTCGACGCGCGCCGGGGACACGACGACGCGCGACTTCGCCGCGGACCTGCTCAACTCCGTGGAGCCGTACGGCATCCTCGTCACCGTCGGCGACAACGACACGTTCCCGCTCTGGTACGCGCAGGAGGTCGAGGGCATTCGCCGAGACGTGATCGTGGCGAACACGTCGCTCCTGAATACCGATTGGTATACGCGCCAGCTCATCCGCGCGCCGGTCCGGGAGTATGACGCCGCGCGCGGCCCGGCGATCTACCGCAATGGCGACTGGAAGAAGCCGTCGGGTCCGCCGGTGAACATGACGATGGAGGAGGCAGACGCCATCCCGCTCGCGTACGACATGCCGCAGGCGCAGCAGTTCGTGGCCGGCAACATACAGGCGACGATCACGCCGCGGACGCTCACGCGCGCCGACATCTTCGTCCTGCGCATGATCAAGGACAACGTCGGCCGCCCGATCTATTTCAGCCGAACGTCAGGGGGGTACGGCAGCCACGAGCTCGGCCTCGGCCCGTACCTCGTGACGCAAGGGCTGGCGCGCAAGCTCGTGGCCGATGTTCCGCGCGCGGGCAGTCGAGACACGCTGCTCATCCCCGGCGAGGGGTTCGTGGACGTTCCGCGTACCACCGCGCTCTGGGACAGCGTGTTCCAGGCACCGGCGTCGATCATCAAGAAGAACGACTGGGTGGATCGTGCGTCGGTTGGCATTCCCGCGCTCTACGTGTCCACCGGCTTCATGCTCGCCGAAGCGCACCGCACCCTCGGGAACGAGTCGATCGCCTCGCGCGTGCTGACGACGACCGAGGGAGTGGCGCGCGCGACGCGGCTCGATGACCTGTTCCAGGCGGTGCGTCAGCTCCCGGAGGTCGGGACGGAGGGCGATACACGATCCGCCCCGATCCCGCTCCCGGTTCAGCCGTCGGAGAGCGCGCGGAAGCAGCCCTGACGAGGCCGTCCAACGACCACGAATGATCGGCACCGAGCTGCGCTCGGTGCCGATCATCGCGTTGCCGAAACCGTCCCGCACACCAGGATCGCCTAACGGGGATCGATCTCGACCCGGACAGCGGCAATATACGCCGCCGTCGTGCCCTCGAACCCGGAATCGATCCCGACGATCAGCCACAGCCTGCCGTTACCGTCCGCGGCGTACGCCAGCGGTGTGGGTCCGCTGTCGAACTCCTTGAGCTCGTAGCGCGGACTCGAGCAGTTGGCGTTGGAGTTCGCGAGGTTTCCCACCGGCGAAACGTCGCGTCCCCCCTCGAGCTGCGCTCCGTAGTCGAAGTTCGTGCGGTAGTACTGGGCATCGTCGATAAGCCGCTCTGGCTGCTGTGCCGAGGCGCCCACCTTGAGGACCACGGCCTCCCCCGGCGCGCCGCCGACCCCGAAACACCCGCGCGGTGCGTTCGTCGCGAGCAGGACGCGGAACCGCAGCGCGTAGCGACCGTTAGGCACGAGGTCGTCGACACCGCGCGTGATGAACATGAACAGGTCGTCGCTATGGTTGACGCCGGTGAGGAGAATCGCGCGCCGCGTCGTCTCGAGTGGCGACGGCAACGTCGCCAGCGAGGCGTTGAGCCCCCACTCGGCTTCCTTCCCGACAGGATAATCCGCGAAGGACGGCTCCCACCCCTGGAAGCCGGTGGAGAAGTCGTAGACGAGCTCGATGTTGTCATGACCGACGGCCGTGGCGTCCGAGCACGCCGTGGAGAGAGCGAGCATCAGCACAGATAGCAACGTCGTGGCGGCGCGCGCGGCGCTCTCGAGCGGCCGGCGCGCGCTGCCTGACGAGATAGGTCCGTAACGAAGTCCTGCGTATCCCATGATCGTGCGTACCGCTCCTGCGGTGGTGTGGTAGAGGCGGACACCTTGTCCGCCACTCGACATGCCTAACCTTTGCGGGCTTCGGCGCGTCACCGGCGAGGAACGGACCGGTCGGGCACCGCTGTGTGTTCGTGCCTTGTGTTCGTGACGACGCTCACGACGCGCCATCGGCACACGCCCGCTCCCGTCACCACTGCTGCGCCGATATGCGAGAGCCCCGGCGGATCGCGCCGGGGCTCTCGAGTATCGGACGTCGCCGATCGGTGTCGGGTTACTGCCGACAGCCGCCCTGCGGATCAGGCTTCGGCTTGTCGACCACCGGCCGCTGATCGAGGTCCGCCACCCGCCCTGCGACATCGTGAATGAGCTGCGTCGCGCGGCGGAGCTGATCGTAGTTGATGTACTGCGGCTCGTCGGTCACCTGGTGGTAATCGAGGTGACCGCCGGTGGTGAAGAACACGATCGGGATGCCGTAGCGCGCGTACATGTAATGATCGCTGCGGCAGTAGATGTTCTGCTGGTGACCGTCGGCATCGAGCCCGTAGTCGAACTTGAAACCGGCGTTCGTTGCCTTGTTCACATCCTCGACGAGATCGCCGAGTTGGGTCGAGAGCCGGCGCGAGCCAATGAGCTGGAGGTAGCCCTCGTCGCGTCCGTAGAGCAGTTCCCCCGCTTTGCTCTCGCCCGTGACGTCCTTCGTGCCGCCACGCCCGATCATGTCGACGTTCAGCTGCGCCACGATGGAGTCCCGCGGCACGGTCGGATGATCGGTAAAGTACCGGGACCCGAGCATCCCCTCCTCCTCACCAATGTGCCACACGAAGAGGAGCGAACGCCGCGGCTTCTCGTTCGCCGACGCGAACGCCTCGGCAATCTCGAGGACACCCATGGAGCCGGACGCGTCATCGTCCGCGCCGTTGTTGATGGAGTCGCGGCGCGCCGGGTGTGCTGCGCGGAGGCTGTCCGTCAGGGCGCGGATGCGCGCCGCTTCATCGGTGTTCGCCGGGCGGTTCGGGCTGTCGGCGCCCTGCGGCCTAACGACGGAGTTGAACACGCGCATGGAGTCGTGATCCACTCCTCCCGCGCCGCGCGTCCCCACATGGTCGCTGTGTGCGCCGATCGCGACGTACTGCCCCTTGAGCCGAGCATCGCGTCCAGGAACCACGGCAATGACGTTGCGGCCGGGCCTGCGGGTGAGGGTGAAGCGCACGCTCGCGTTCACGCTCTTGCCCGCGGCGCCCTTGGTCATCGACGCCGGCGATCCGCCGAGCAACGCTTCCCCGGCGGACTGCGTGACCTGAAGGAACATCCCGGCCGCGGGCGCCTGGTCGGGGATGAGCTGAACGAACGACGACGGCGTGAATGCGTTCCGCGCGGCCGCAGGCGGAATCTGCGGTCCGCCGATCGTGGCGATCGCCCCGGCCGCACTCAGCGCGGCTGCATAGCGCTTGTAGCCCTCGGACGCGAGTAGCGCCTGCACGTTCGTCGGCTGCTGCGTCGGCGGGAGCAGGACGAGCAGCTTGCCGCGGACCTGGTCGGGCGAGAGTACATTGGTCGTGTCGATCGCGTGGCCGCCATACATCACCTCGAGCGTTCGCGAGAGCGGCGCGACGCCAAGCTGTCCGTTGGCGAGAAAGTCGGCGCCTGCCCTCAGCGTCTTTCCGTCCACCGTGAGCGTGGACGCCGAATCGAGCGTCTGAACGCCGAGGGGCACGTCCTGGAAGTAGGTGCCGTTTTCGCCCGCGGGCTGCAGTCCGAGTCGCTCGAGCTCCCGGGCGATGTACTCGGTGCCCTTCATTGCTTCGGGGCTTCCCGCCATACGCCCGCGCATCGAGTCGTCCGCGAACTGGTAGACGCGGGTCATGAGGTCCGCGGTGGTGATGGCGGGCGTGGTCTTCTGCGGCGCCATCTTGAGCGGCAGCGGGGCGCCCTGGCCGTGGTGCGCGTGCTGCGCCGGCGCGACCGAGGCGACGGCGACCAGCCCGGTCGAGAGGATGCTGAGGATGAGCTTCATCGGATGTGGATTGAGTGAACGGCCGTGGGGCGACCGGTACGATGCGGCAGGGTACAAAATTGCGCGCTGTGCTTCTCTTGCGCGCAGTCCAGTTGTGTCGAGACGAGCGCGACCGTCCTGAGGAATCGGGTGGCGTCGTCGCGGGTATTACCCAGGGTTGACCTGCTTCGTTCACCGAGTAGACTGATCCGTCCGGGAGGGCTAGTCCTAATTGGTAAGGCAGCGGTCTTGAAAACCGCCGCGCCGAAAGGCGCTTACAGGTTCGAGTCCTGTGCCCTCCGTAGTGTTAGCGCGCCGGCGTGAAGTGATTTCCGCGCCGTTCACAACGTTCCCGACAACTTCAGCGGCCGCCGACGTGCCAAACGCCCGGCGGCCGTTGGCTTTCGTCAGGCGAGCGCTCGT
>DASURJ010000834.1:0-14725 GCA_036280115.1 Gemmatimonadaceae bacterium | reverse complement strand
GAGCGGCCTCGCGCGACGCGGCGCCGGTGCAGAGCCGTCATCCGGCCGTTTCGGCTTGTTCCGCGTCATCGCCGCTCCGACCGGCCCGCCACGCCAGGCGGCGGATCTCGGGCACAGCGTCCCAGTCAGAGTGCAAGAATTTGGTCGAACGCCGCAACAAGAAGATGCGTTAGGACTCTGACCCCTGAATCATCGTTTTGGTGCGACGTCAGGTATCATGTAACGCCGCCAATGGGTTTCGGCGCGATGCACGGACCATCGGTCCCAGCGTCGCGACCAGCCCGACGAGGACCATGAACGCGCCCGCCGCGGCCAGCGTCACCGCGTCGAGGGCGACCGTCGTGAATGACCATGCTTCCAGGACCTTCACGACCGCGACCGACGCGACGGCGCCGGCCGTCACGCTCGCGCCGAGCAGCGCGGTCGTCTCGCGCAGAAAGAGTCTCGCGATCGCGGCCGGCGACGCACCGATGGCCATCCGGATCGCGACTTCCCGCTCGCGCTGGCGTACGCTGTGCGCGACGACGGCATACAGGCCTAACGCCGCAAGCAGTGCCGTCAGCAACGCGAACGCCGCGAGCAGCGCACGCATGAAGCGCACTCTCGCGAGCTCCGCGTTCTCGTGCGAGACGAGCCGCGTGTCGCTCGTCACCGCAGTCGGATCGAGCGTGGCCACCGTCGATCGCACCAGCCCGGTCACCGCGGTTGGGCCGAGATGAGTTCGGCTGAGCATCGAGATGAAGCGTCCCGGGTCGGCCTGCAGGGCCGGGACGTAGAGATCGAGCACCGAGTCGTCCTGGTAGGTCTGACGCGCGTCGGCCACGACACCCACCACGCGCCGCCAGGGAACCTCGGCGGCTCCCGAGGGGCGCGACTCCACGTAGCGAACGCGTCCGCCGAGCGCGCCACCGGCCGGCCAGAGTGCGCGGGCGAGAGACTCGCTGACGATCGCCACCGGTTCCGCCGAGCCGCGGTCGGCCGCTGAAAAATCACGTCCCTGTCGGATCGGGAGCTCCACCGTCTCGAAGTACCCGCCGCTCACCGAAACCATCCCCGCCGTCACCGGGCGCGACGTCATCCCACCGTCGACCGTGACCAGTGGGTGGTCGATGAACGGTGGCCACCCCGAGAACGCGACGCGCAGCCCCTGCGCGGCCAATCGTTCGCTGAGCTCGAGGTGGAAGCGTTCGTAGGCGGCCGCGTCGGCGTAGCGTGATCCTCGAAGCACCACCCGCGTACGAACCACTGACTCGAAATCCGTGCCGAGGTCGGTAGACTGGAAGCTCGCGACCGTTCGGATCATGACACCACACGCAACGAGCAGCGTGACGGAGCCCGCGATCTCGAGCCCTATGAGCCACGTGCGCGCCCGTCGCGTCCACCGCGTCTCGGCACCCGCCCGGGCGTCGCCGCGGAGCGTGGAGACAAGCCGTCGGTGCCACGGAACGAGGGCGGGAACGAGTCCGAGCGAGATGGCGATCAGCGCGACGAGTACGGCCACCGCGAGCGCGACGCCAGCATCGATCGTCATGGAGGACGGCCCAGCCGCCGAAGGCTTGCCCAGGTGCGTCTCGATGCTCGGCGCGATCGCGCGGAGCGCTGCCGCCGTCAGCGATGTCCCCAAGACGAGGGCGCCCCCGGCGAGCAGCGCCGTCTCCGCGACGAACATCTGCACGAGGCGCGTTCGACTCGCGCCGTGTGCGACTCGAACGGCAACGTCGCGCGAGCGTCGCACGGCTCGAAGGAGAACGAGTACCGCCACGCTGGCACACGTGAGGGCGACGACGAGCGCGGCAGCGACAATGATGGCGCGTACCATCGGCCGGAGTGGTTCGACGTACCGGTCGCGCAGCGCCTCGAGTCGTACACCGGGCCACTCTGGTGGCAACCACGTGGCAGCCGCGGTGGCGATGCTCGTCAGGCGCCGCTGTGCATACTCCCTCGACACTCCGTCGCGAAGGGCGACCATGTACGTCGTCGCAGGCATTGTGAGTGGCGTCATGATCCCCACCGAATCGGCGCTCGTGCGTCCAAACCAGAATTTCGGCGGGAGGATGCCGACGATCTGGAGCAGCTCTGGCCCCGCAGAGCGGCCTTCGGTCTCGACGCGCAACGGGCGTCCAATAACGGAGCTGTCGCCACCGAAGTAGTCGCGCCAGAGCTCATGGCCGATCAGCGCGACGGGTGTCTGCTGCCCGTCGAAGTCGGCCGGGATGAGGGTCCGGCCGATTTCGGCGCGAACGCCGAGCGCGGCGATGAAGCCGAGTGAGACACGAAGCCCGCGCGCCGATCGGGCGCCATCGTTGGCGGTGAGATAGTACGTCTGCCCGGACGTCGTCACGGCGTGCTCCACGGCGTCGCTCGCCATCCGCCAGTCGATCCCACTCATGCCGCGCGGCTCCACCGGGCCGGGCGGCGCGTACATCACGTGGTAAAGTCGGTCGACGTCGGGGAAGGGGAACGAGCGAGCCTGGTACGCGTTTGCGACGACGAGCGCGCACGCCGCGACCGCGAACCCGGCGGACAGCGACACGAGGATCGCGATGGTGAATCCCGGGCTGCGTGCAAGCGAACGTACGGCGAGTCGGAAGTCGCCGAGCAGCCCGGCGGGCGAGTAGCGTGGCGAATGTAGTCGCATCGCAGCGGCGATAGTGGACAGTCCTACGATGCCGGAACACGCACAATCGTTGTCGCAAACGGGGAACTGCGCAACGGCGGCTGAGACCGAGCCCGCCACGCACCCACACTCATTCGCTGGCCGTCCTGTGCCGCCACTTTCTCGGTCCCGTTGGTATTCGGACCGCCGGACGGCTACAATCTGTGCCCATGCAGATGGGCGACCTTTTCGACCTCTCCCTCCGTGGCCGGCGCGAGAGTGACGCGCTCGAGTACGATGACGCCGACGGGCGCGTCCGCACCCTCACATTCGGTGAGCTCGATGCGCGGGCGAACCGGACCGCGCACGCGCTTGCGGCACGAGGTCTGGGGCGAGGCGACCGGTTGTGCGTTCACCTCGCGAATCGCGTGGAGTTCATCGACCTCTTCCTCGCCTGCGTGCGGATGGGCGTCATCGTCGTACCGGTCAACGTGCTGTATCGCGAGCGGGAGATCACGCACATCGTCACCGATGCCGCGCCGAAGTTCAGTATCACGTCGGCGGAGCACGCGGCCCTGTTCGCCGGCGCGGCCGTCGTCGACGTCGAGCAGGTCGCGGCCGAGGCACGCGGCCAGCCAGTGGACCGGGTTCGCCTAACGATCGACGGCGACGAGCCGGCAGCCATCGTGTACACCTCGGGGACCACCGGTCGCTCGAAGGGGGCCGTGCTCACCCACAACAACTTCGCGGCGAACGCCGCGAACCTCGTCACCTGCTGGCGCATCACGAGCGACGACCGCTACCTCGCCGTGCTTCCGCTCTTTCACGTGCACGGCCTCGGGAACGGCGTCTGTTCCTGGCTCGTGAGCGGCTGCCGGATGCGCCTCGTCGAGCGGTTCGACGTCGCACGCGCCGAGGCGTTGTTCGACGCGTTCCAGCCGACGCTTTTCTTCGGCGTGCCCACTATCTACGTCCGGCTCCTCGAGTTGAGCCCCGACACCGCGCGGCGGATCGGTGAGCGCGCTCGACTCTTCGTCTCGGGGTCTGCGCCGCTTCCACCGCACGTGCTCGACGGCTTTCGCGACCGGTTCGGCCATACGATACTCGAGCGCTACGGGATGAGCGAGACGCTGATGCTCATCTCCAACCCATACGAGGGAGAGCGGCGCGCGGGTACCGTCGGGTTCCCGCTGCCCGGTGTATCGGTTCGCCTGTCAACGACCGACGGCAGCGCGCCGGCCGAGGGGGAGATCGGGCAGGTGCTCGTCCGCGGACCTAACGTCTTCGCGGAATACTGGCGGAACCCCGAGGCGACCGCCGCGGCGTTCGACGGCGGCTGGTTCCGCACCGGCGACCTCGCCGACCGCTCGGCGGACGGGTACTACACGCTGCGCGGCCGGGCGTCCGATCTCATCATCTCCGGCGGATTCAACATCTATCCGCGTGAGATCGAGGAGCTGCTGCTCGAGCAGCCGGGGGTCCGGGAGGCGGCGGTGGTCGGTGCACCGGACGATCGGCGCGGCGAGGTGCCGGTCGCGTACGTCGTGACCGAGGGGCCTGTGGACGCCGACGCGTTGCGCGCCGCGTGCGCGCGGGGGCTGGCTTCGTTCAAGCTGCCGCGCGGGTTCGTGCGCGTGGAGTCCCTCCCTCGAAACGCGTTAGGCAAGGTACAGAAGCACCGCCTTCCGCCGTGGACGGGCCCGTGAGCCCCGCGGTCGCGTCGCTCATCGCGCTCCTCATCGCCATCGCCCTCTCGCTCACGTCCCGCGTCAACGTGGGCGTGCTGGCGATGGTGTTCGCGTGGATCATCGGCACCGCGCTCGCCGGCCTCCGCCCCGAGCAGGTCGCGAGCGGGTTCCCGTCCTCGCTCTTCCTGACGCTCACCGGCGTGACGCTGCTGTTCGCCCTCGCCGAGACGAACGGCACGCTCGAGCGGTTGGCGAATCGCGCCATTCTGCTCGCGCGAGGGAACGCGCGCGCGATCCCGCTCGTGTTTTTCGCGATCGCCTTCGTGCTGTCATCGATCGGGCCGGGCGCCATCTCCACCGTGGCGTTGCTCATCCCGCTGGCAATGGCGATCGGGATGCGCGCCGGCATCTCGCCGTTTCTCACCGCGCTCATGATCGCGAACGGAGCGAACGCCGGGAACCTGTCGCCGATCAGCGCCGTTGGTGTCGTGGCGAACACGAAGATGGCGGAAGTGGGAATCGGCCCGTACCCGGGGAAGGTGTGGATGGCCAACCTCATCGCCCACGCGCTCGTCGCCCTCGGCGCCTACCTGCTCCTCGGCGGCTACCGGTTGCATGGACGTGGAAGCGGAGGTGACGGGGCCGCTGCGCCAGTCATCGAGCTCGACCGGCGACACTGGTTGACCATCGGCGTCGTGAGCATCTGGATTGCTGGCGTGGTGGGGTTCACGCTGAACGTCGGGATGGCCGCGTTTGCCGCCGCCGTGTTGCTGGTCCTCGCGCGTGTCGCCGACGAACAGTCGGGTGTGCGCCGGGTGCCGTGGGGGGTGATCGTGATGGTGTGTGGCGTCACGGTCCTCATCGCGCTGCTCGAGCGAACCGGGGGGATGGAGCTGTTCACGTCCATGCTCGCGACGCTCGCGTCACCCGCGACCGTGAACGGCATGGTGGCCTTCGTCACCGGGCTCATCTCGAGCTGGAGCAGCACGGTAGGTGTCGTGCTGCCGGTATTCCTTCCGGCGGTGCCGAGTCTCGTGACGAAGGTGGGTGGCGGCGACCCGCTGGCCGTGGCGCTGAGCATCAACGTCGGCGGGTCAATGGTCGACGTCTCGCCGTTATCGACGTTAGGCGCGCTGTGCGTGGCCGCCGTCGGGGACCCGGCGCAAGGGCGCACGTTGTTCCGCCAGCTGCTCGTCTGGGGACTCTCCATGAGCGTGGTCGGTGCGCTGCTCTGTCAGGCGCTGGCGGGCGTGCTCGCGCGAGCGTAGGCCGCTCATGAGTGACGCCGGCACGCCGCTCATACGAGAGTACCGTGACAGCGACGCACCTGGCGTCCGCGAGTGCGTCGTTGAGTTGCAGGAGTTCGAGCGGCGGATCGATCCGCGGCTGCGGCCCGGCGAGTCGATCGCCGACGCATATGTCGCCCAGATGTTCGAGCGATGCCGCAGCTGGGCGGGAACAATGTTGGTCGCGGAATCGAGCGGTGTGATCGCAGGCATCGTGGTCGTCTACACGCGCGTGCCGTTCGAAGAGTTCGATGACCCTCCGGGCGAGTTCGCACTCGTCTCCGACCTCGTGGTTCGGTCACGGTTCCGGCGAAGCGGGATCGGCGCAGCGCTGCTGGCGGAAGCGGAGCACTACGCCCGGGAGGCGGGGGCGACGGAGCTTCGCATCGGCGTTCTGAGCGAGAACCGCGCGGCCCACGATCTCTATGTGCGGGCAGGCTTCGCCCCGTATCTCGTCACGCTCGCGAAGCCGCTGCGCCCGTCGGGCGGCTGATGCGCGGGAGGACAACGACCGCGAGATCCCTGGAACCTCGTAGTAACCCCAGTGTTCAAACGGGCTGGGGGCGACGTACTATGCGTCGTCTCACGGTTGTCAGTTCATTCGTCCAGGTGTTTCCGGAGCAGGCGGCTGGCCGTGGGCCGCTCTGCTCGAGGTTTGCCATGCTCGTACGAGTGACATGCGGTGGCGTGCCCATCGGTACTGCCCGGTTCGACCCGCCTGAAGGGCTGGCGCACGCGACGCTGGAGCGGACGGTCGGCTATGCTCGGGTAGCCCCGGCGGCCCAGGCGCTGGGACGGACGTTCGAGGTGACGCAGTTCTGGTCGCCCGTGAACGGCGACTTCGCGGATGTGGCCGCCGCCCGGTGGGAGGGCGCGCGGCTGGCGCTGGAGGATGAGACCGGGCGGGAACTTAGCGTCAACAACGTCGTGGTCCTCGAGGCCCCGCTGGCGTCTGGGGATGGAAGCCTGGTGCGGATCGTGGCCGATTTTCGTCCCGACCTGGCGCGCGTCGAGGCGTGGCGACGCACTCTCGGCCGCGACGGCGGGCGTACCCGACCCGCTGCCTAACGTCCAGCATTCAGCTGCGGGCGCGTCCAACAATGTGGCGGCGAAGCCGGCACGCTCGATAGCTCGCCGGTCGGCCGCAATGCGACGTTAACCGGCAGCTACACGGGGCTCCGCTGGCCGCTCTGCTAGGTCCCGGTTGCGACTCCGACCGGCCGCGCCGTCGACCGCTGCGCGACCCACCCGACAGCGAGCAGCGTCACGACGATCTGGGCGAGGATAATGGTGACGAGGAAGGCCGGGCGCCCGGCCAGCCACTGCTCCGGCCCCGGGACCGCGGCGAAAAAGAGCGAGAGGTTCGCCAGGTTGAAGCCGACGATCACGGCGAGCAACGCTCTACCACCTCGGTAGACCCGCCAGCAGAGAAGGCCGTAGCCAAGCTCCAGTAGGAAGGCGACGGCTGGGAGCCGAGCGTACAGGTAAGTGCCGAGCTCGGGACCGGCCACGAAGGGGGCCAGGGCGATGTCCCCGTTGTGTGTCGCGAGGTCGAGCACGAGGTGCGAGGCGATCCCGAGGCCGATCGCCGCCCCGAGCCGCGGCCGCCCGGCCGCAGATGCGAGGAGCCAGGCCGCAGCCGCCGCGCCGAGCATGGTGGCCACCGAGTGCGAGAACGGCATGTACGCGAGGTGGATGTCGCCGACGTACCGCACGACGGGCTCGGTGGTGGTACGCTCGACCCCTGAGTAGTTGAGCGCCACCCAGAGGAGCTCCATGGCCTGGACGGAGATCACGATCGGCGCCGGCGGTACGTCCCGGTACCGACGCTTGATCAGGAGGGCGGTCGCGGCGTGGTTGATGGCGAACATAGAAGGTCGGTGCCCGCACAGAAGCCAACCAGCTCTCTCCGGACCGCGAGCGTTGGTGTGGCTGACATGAATTCGGGCTTTTGTGCCTAACACAATTAGAGCGGCGGCCGATGCTTTGTCCAGCACGCCCACGCCGCCCAAATCGCCGCTCGCCTACTCGGAGCCGCGCGCGCCCCGTAAGTGCTACCGGCAAGCAGCGTGAGAACGTCGGCACGATGGCGCAGCGATTTAGGCGGCGTGGCCCGCCGCCGAAGTCACTGCGCGTAGAGCATCCGCCACGCCGCAACAACGTCGCGAGCACTGTAACCGCTGCCCCCCACCCCGGGTAGCGAATAGATTGCGCGCACCCGCCTCGCCAGGAGGAGCCCAGGGAGCCCATGGGTGCACGTGCCGCCACCTAACGACGATCGCCCCACACTCCGCACGCCGGCCGGCGAGATCCCGCTCCAGGAGTACCACCTCCGGCTCGGCGGGCACGCCTGGAGCATCCTGCACGCCGGCGCCATCCTGTCGGACTACGACGAGCAACTCCTGCTGAGCGAGGACCCGCGGCCGCCGTACGGGATCGCCCTCTGGCCGGCCGCGATCGCTCTCGCCCACGAGCTGCTCGCGCGCGCGGACGACCTCCGCGGCCGCACCGTCCTCGAGCTCGGCGCCGGCACCGGGCTACCAGGCATCGTCGCCGCCTCACTCGGCGCGACCGTCGTTCAGACCGACCGACACGAAGTACCCATGTCCATCTGCCAGCGCAACGCCGAGCGAAATGGTGTCACGACCATCGAGCACCGGCTCGCGGACTGGACGCTCTGGGACGACCCTGCTCGCTACGACCTGATCCTCGGGGCCGACGTCATCTACTCCGAGAAGATGCACGAGCACCTGCGGCCGATCTTCGAGTCGAATCTCGCCCCGGGCGGGCGCATCCTCCTCTCCGATCCCTTTCGCCCGCTGGGCCTTCGTTTCCTCGACGCACTGGAGCGCGAGGGCTGGCGAATCACGGTCGCGAAGTGGACGGTCGGTGCGACAGGCACGCCGCGGCCCATCGGCATCTTCGAGCTCACGCCACGGGCCTAACGACGTCCCGTCGCTCGCCAAACCCAGATCCCCCGCCGCCCGCGCCGGCCATGCGCGTGAGGTGCCACGCCGCGTTCGACGCCGACGACGGCGAGCGACTCACCGAGTCGAAAATCGCCGCGGCTTCACGCGGCCGCCCGCTCTCGAGCAATACCTGCGCCTCCGGAACCGCGTTCAAGTTGCGCGCGCCTGGACTCGTCGTGGTGTCGAGCGCGCGGAAGCGGCGCGCCTGCTCCAGCGCTTCGGGCCACCGTTCCTGCATGCGCAGCGACTTGATGAGCCAGCCCTGCGCCCGCTCTCGACGATCCGGAGGCGCGGTCTCGATGCGCCCGCGCAGAAGCGCGTCCGCGCCCGTGAAGTCCAGCAACTTCGGCTCGCCCCTGCGGTGACGAGCACGTTCGACGGCTTGAGGTCCCGGTGAACGATCTCGCGCGCGTGCGCCGTGGCCACGCCGTCGCACACCTTCACGAAGAGCGAAAGCCGCGCCTCGATGCTCAGGCGGCGCGTCACACCACCGGTCGATCGGTGCGCCATCCACGAACTCCATGACATAGTACGGACGCCCGTCGTCCGTCACGCCACCGTCGAGGAGCCGCGCCACGTTCGGGTGATCGAGACGAGCGAGGATCTGTCGCTCCTCGCGGAACCGCCGAACGAACGCGGCGTCGAGGTGCAGCCCGGAGCGCACGACCTTGAGTGCGGCTCGCATCCGATACTCCCCGTCGTCGCGCTCCACGGCGTACTGCCACGGGCTCCACCACCGACTGGAGCGCGAGCTTGACGCCGTCGAGGCTATAGGTCCCGGAGTCCGGCGGGCTCTCGCGCGGGTAGCCGGCCGTCTCGATCATCGTTCGCCCAATCCAGCTGCCGTTGGCGCGCAGCGTCAGGACCTGACGCGCGTAGAACTGCGTCGTCGGCCTACCGTCGATCTCGCGGACGTAATCGCCGGCGATCTGTTGCGAATGTCACCTTCGTCACTATCACACCCGGCGAGCACTATCGACGCGAAGAGCACGAGCGCCACGCGCGCCCGGCGCGCCGGCGAAACCAAAGCCACCATCATCCTCGACGCTGCTTCTGAATCGTTGTGTGCGAATGACGATCAGAACTGGTGATCGAGCACATCATCCCCGGAGCGGATCCTCTACGGTCGCGACCTCGATCCTTGCACCGGTGCATACCGGTCGGCGGGCGGCGTCCGTACCACCGCGACGGCGAGGCGTCGGGATCGCAGGATGACCGGCCCTCTCGTCCCACTTCTCTGACTGTTTCCCGACGCCGCGCTGACCCACGCCGGATGCGCTGCCGGTATCGTAGCGTCCCGTTCGGGGCGAGCTCGCCCCCTCCGGCGACATCCGGCAGGACCACGACAGTACGGAGGAAGCAGTCATGAGATGGCTCACACGCGTTACGCTCACCGCCGCCGCCATCGCGGCGCTCTTCGCCACGAGGGATGGAACGAGCGCGGCGGACCTGTCGAGCGCGGCACCGTCCAGCTCGACGATGCGCCTCGGCGCGGTACAGCTTCAGTCCGCCGGTGTGATGCACTTCTCCGGCGACGGCACCCTCTTCCTCGCCGACCCGCGCGCCGCGGTCATCTACGCGATCGACGTCGCCGATACGCAGCGGGACACGACGCGCACCGGTGTTCGCATCGAGGACATCGACGGGAAGATCGCCGCGGCCCTCGGCACCACACGCGACCAGATCCGCATCGCGGACATGGTCGCGCACCCGCGGTCGCAGTCGCTCTACTTCTCGTTGACGCGGGGCAAAGGCGACGGTGCCGTACCTGTTCTCGTCAGCGTCACGAAGGTCGACGAGAAGGTGACGGTTCTGCCGCTCGAGAACATCCGTCATGCGCGCGCCAACATTCCCGCGTCGCCCGCGGCCGACCAGAAGACGTCGTGGGGTGCGCCGCGCCGCTCATTCTCGGTGACGGACCTCGCACTCGTGGACGGCGAGCTCTACGTCGCCGGACTCGGCAACGAGGAGTTCGCGTCGACACTGCGCCGAATGCCGTACCCCTTCGGCGCGCCGGGAAGCGCTACGACAGTGGAGATGTACCATACGTCGCACGACAAGTACGAGACCGCGGCGCCGATCGAATCCTTCGTGCCGATCACGCTCGCGGGAACACCATCGCTCGTCGCAGGCTACGGGTGCTCCCCGATCGTCACGATGGCACGCGCCGAGCTGGCCGCGAAGAAGCACGTGCGGGGCAAGACGGTGGCAGAGCTCGGCGGCGGGAATCGGCCTTTCGACATGATTCGCTACACGAACCCGAAGGGGAAGGAGTACGTCCTCGTCGCGAACAGCAATCGCACCCTGACGCGGCTCGATCCGGTCGAGATCGCGAGCGCGAAGGCCATGACGTCGTCGGTATCGCAGGCGTACGAGCCGGCGGGCGTCGGCTATCTGCCGGTCGCGGTCGTGGGTGTGCTGCAGCTGGACAACTACAACGCGGCCAACATCGTGATGCTGAAGCGCGATATCGAGGATGGGTCGCTCGACGTCGTGAGCCAATCGACGAACTGGCTCTGAAGCGCCCCTGCTCGGGGACATGATTCGCGACGTGTATTCCGTGTGGCGCCGGGCGGCGATTGTATCGCTGCTCGGCGCCGTTGTCGTCACCGCGTCCGCCATTGCCTGTGCGGAGCCGCGGAATGGTCGCGTTAGTGCGGTCGCCGTATCGGCGGCCACGGTCGGGCCGCACCACTCCGTGGAGGTGGCGGGCGTCGACCCCGCGATTCTTCGCTCGCTCGATCGTCTTGCGGGAAACGATTCGACGTGGCCGCGACTCGTGGCGGTGTACGTCGATGGAGCTGCGGGCGGCGCTCGGGATACGACGTCGACGGACACCGTCACACCGCCGATCATCGGCCGGTATCGCGTGTCGGAAAACCGGATCCGGTTCGAGCCGCGGTTCCCGTTCGCGCCTGGTGTCGCGTATCGCGTGGAGGTGGACACGGCGCGACTGGCGAGCAGCAGTCGGCGAGCGTTAGGCGCCGACCGTCTGATCCACCGTTTCGAGCTGCCGGCCGTCGTGAAGACGCCGGAGACGCGCGTCGTCGAGGTGCATCCGTCTGCGGCGCGGTTGCCGAGCAACCTGCTCCGCTGGTACGTGGAGCTGTCGGCGCCGATGGAGCCTGGCAACGCCCTCGCTCACATCCGACTCCTGGACGAGTCGGGACGTGAGGTGCGCGGCGCCTTTCTCGCGCTCGATCACGAGCTCTGGGACCCCGATCGCCGGCGCCTGACGCTGTTGCTCGATCCTGGCCGCGTGAAGCGCGGCGTTCGGACCAACCTCGAGTCCGGGGCGCCGCTCGTCGCGGGGCGCCGCTACCGGCTGGTCATCGATCGGGAGTGGACGGACGGGGCCGGCGCTCCCCTCGTCTCGGGGTTCGAGCACGCGTTCGAGACCGTCGAGGCGGATCGCGCGTCGCCCGACCCAGCCGGTTGGGACATCGCAGTGCCCGCCACCGGTACCCGGTCGCAGCTGCGCGTTTCGTTCGGAGAGCCGCTCGACAATGCGCTCGCAAGCCACATGGTGGCCGTGCACGACTCGGCCGGACGTGCGGTTGCGGGTGCTGTCACGGTCGCCGCGGGCGACAGCGTCTGGCTTTTCGCCCCGTCGGCGGCGTGGACCGCCGGTGAGTACACCATCCGCGTGAACAGCGCGCTCGAGGACGTGGCAGGGAACAACGTGACGCGCCTGTTCGACGTGGACCGCCAGGCTGGCGGGACTTCGGCCGAAGCCGCGGCGGCGAGCGGTCCGTACCGCGAGGTTCGCTTCCGTATCCGCTGACCATCCTCCTCGCACGGAACGAATTACCAACCGAGCCGGACCCCACCCGGCCCCGCCGTCGATCGCGTGGCTAGTCGCGCATTGGGCGCAAGCCCGCCGGCACGCCGAGGTGTCTCGCGACGACGCGTTGTCGGCGGAATGGAGTCTCACTCCAGGACTGTATTCCGCCAAGCATCGGGAGGGACGCCCCGTTACCCGGCTCGCGGCTGAGGCCGATGCCGGCCCCGAGGTGCCCCGTCCGGCCGCGGCCGTCTGCCGAAGTGAAAGAACGGTCTGCCGGCTTGAAAGACCTCGGGCTGCATGAATGACCAACCCGCGTTGGCACACCGGATGCCATCCGCTGGCGCTGCTCAACAATCGAGGATTGCAACCATGACCCTGTCCTATCGGATTCTGCGATCGGCGTTCGTGGTTCCCGCGGTCGTTGGCGCGCTCGCCTCGGCCCCGGCGGAAGCCCAGATGCCGTACGTCCTCAAGCCGCTCACCCCGAAAGCACGAGTCCAGTTCGATGGCTACTACACCCACTTTCGGCTTGACGCCCGGGGTGATGACCGAATCGGCATGGACGGCATGGGCGCGCGTCTCATGTGGCGCCCGACCATGATGGTCGAGGACACCCCGGTGTTACCGTCGCGAATGGCGTTCGGACTCTTCGCCGAGTATGCCCCGGAGCAGTCCACCGGGTTCTACGTGGCGCATGCGGGACTTCAGGGTGACTTCAACGTGCTCGAGTCACCGCTCTATGGCCGCGTGATCCCGGTCGTGTCGCTCGGCGCGGGTGCACTCTGGACGCGAAATGCGGGAGGGACGCCCGCTGGAGCAAGCACGAAACCCGCGACGCTCCTTCGTTCCTCGACCGCGGACTTCCCGCTCGCGGCGACGAACTCGACGACGTTCGCCCTCTCGCCGGCAGTGGGTGTGCGCGTTGGGCTGTGGCGGCAACTTGGCCTACGCGCGGACGCCAGGGACATTGTGACGTACGGTGATCGGACGACGTTACACAACCTGCAGTTCGCTGCGGGGCTGAGCTACCCGTTCTGACTCAGGTGGCCGGCCCCGGCCAGGATGCCAAGTGTGCTGGTTGCCCGCGATCTCACGAGTTCTCGTCATAGGCGCGGCGCAGCCAGCGCACGACTTCGTCATCGATGTCCGCGAGCGTGGAGAGCCCGATCTGTAGCGGCATCGTTTCATGAATCCTCGAAGGCTGGAGGCGCCCGCTGGGCGCCACGCCTTCGACGCGAAGGCCGAGGTCGACGCGTCCCTTCGTGGTGGCCTGGATGCGCGCGAACGTCCGACGTGGTGACACGAGCGACACGTAGGTCTTTCGAGCCTGCACGGTGACCTTTCCGAGCCGCATGGCGGCCGCGACGATTGCATCGAAGATCGGGCGGAGCCCCGGGCGATCCTCGTACTGTGCGTCGATCAGCTCATCCGCTGTCGCGAGCAGGAAATCCGGGTAGCCGAACCGTTCCATCACGAGCAACGATTAGCCGTATCCCGTCACTCCCTGCGAGGTGAGCCACGCGCGCAGGCTGGCTTCGTCGTCGAGCCCCTCCTTCCTGATACGGCGCTTCCACGTGTCGACGCCAACGCCGGTGCGCTTCTCCAGAATGCGGACCCACATCGCACGGTTCCGCTGCCAGTCTCGCGTGCTGTCGGCCATGGTCGTATCGATCGACTCGCTCATGAAGTCCCAAACCCGCGATGGCGGGTGTTCGTCATATGCCGAGAGCTCCGACGCCACACTTGCTGCGCGTGCTTCTCCCTGCTTGCCGAATCCGGCCACCGAATCCACGGTTCGCCGCCGCGCTCGGCAGTGACCGGCCAGCTCATCCATCAGCCACTGTTTGGTGGGATCTCCTGAGCAGGCGCCGTCAGCTTGCTGATAGCTGATGGCTGATAGCTGTATACAGGTCCGAATCCGGCCAGCATCCGCCACCGGGCCCCCTAGATTGCCGGCATGTTCACCACGGCTCCTGAGCTGTTCGTCGCTCCCGGCCTCCTCGACCCCGATGCCTGCCAGCGGGCGTTAGGCGCGCGCGACGCGCGCTTCGACGGGCTCTTCTTCGTCGGCATCACGACGACACACATCTATTGTCGCCCGGTGTGCCCGGCCCGGGTATCGTATCCCGAACGTCGCCGGTTCTTCGTGTCCCCCGCCGCCGCCGAGGGTGCGGGGTTCCGTCCGTGCCTCCGATGCCGCCCCGAGCTCGCGCCCGGGCGCGCCCTCATCGACGCGATCCCGCGTCTCGCACACGTCGCCGCGCACCGCATCGCCGCCGGCGCGCTCAACGGTCGCACCGTGGCCGACCTTGCGCGAGACCTTGGTGTGAGTGAGCGACACCTCCGCCGTGCACTCGAACGCGAGGTCGGCGTTTCTCCCCTCGAGCTTGCACAGACTC
>DASURJ010000833.1:0-5648 GCA_036280115.1 Gemmatimonadaceae bacterium | reverse complement strand
TGCGCGAGAAGCTCGCGAGCTCCTGCGGCGAGTAGAGATCGGCGTAGGGGTCGTTCAGACCGCGAACGAGCCCGCGTGCGGCTTTCTCGTACATCGCGTCGGGCGTCACCGAATCGACGGCATCGGCGGCGACGCGCGCGAACACCTGCGCGAAGAGCCGAGCGGCGTCGGTCGCCTCGCGGCGCTGCAGGACGAAGCCGCCCACCACCACCGGCAGCACGACGACCGCCGTACCCATCAACGCGATTCTCGAACGCTTCATTCGTCGCCTCCCGGCGATCGGGCCCGATCCTGTGAGTCGCATGCCGCCGGCGCGTCGCCGGCGATGGTCATCGAGTGATGCCTACTTCGCTGGTGGTGTACATCCCGTCTGACGCTGCGTGTCCGCGAGTTGCGTGATCTTCCATCCGCCCGCGGTCTTCGCGAGCTGAAATGCGTCGATCCCGCAGTGGCTGAATTTCTCGCCGAGGTGAAAGTCGTACTTCACCCAGAGCTGGGCGATCTTGTCATCGATGCGAACTTCAGGATCCCAGAAGCGCTCGACCCATGGCGGCCCGTCCTTGCTCCGGGCGACCGCCTGGATGAAGCCGTCGGGCGACTCGGCACGAACCGCGCCTTCGCGGGTCACCCGTACGAGGCGTGCCGAGGGGTCGAACACCGAACGCAGCTGGGAGGTGTCGCGCGTGCGCATCGCATCGAACATGCGCTGCGCCACAGCAATTATGTCGGCGGAGTCACTCTGCTGCGCGTGCGCCGGTCTGGTGAGCGCAGTGGATACGAGCGCGGTTGCCGCGATAGCCGCGATGGCGGCGGCGCGTACGGGCGAACGTCGACGCACGGGGTGGACGGTGGAGTGTTGGAGGGACTGGGAGCGCCGATGACGTTGGCGCCCGTCCGGGGCCCACGCCAGAGGCAAACTATGTGAGGGCGTCCGGTTTCGGCCCGAGCCAGGGATGAGGGGCGACCAAACTGTGACGAAACGTTCGGTGGAGTGCGAAAGGCGAAGTGCGAAAGGCGAAGTGCGAAAGGCGAAGTGCGAACGGCGAAGCGCGGACGGCGAAGCGCGGACGGCGAAGCGCGGACGGCGATGCGCGGACGGCGATGCGCGGACGGCGATGCGCTAAGGGCGCTGATCATCGCGAGGGCGAACCGCAGCCTTGTGCGACACACCGTACCCAGGAATGGTTCACGAGTGTGTAAATGACACACCGACTATGACTTACGTGGCGTTCGATCGTGCGGGTCCGCGTCAGGCAACCGGCGGCAAGCGAGTCGCGGCTGGTCGATAGCCCGGGACGGCTCGTCCCAGACCGTTTGGTTTAGCGAAGCACAATCTCCTATCTAGCCGGTGCGACGTGCGAAGGCGCACGCCGCCACCTCCCCGACAGGAGATCCCATGCGCTTCGCCTCCCCGGCCCTTCTGCTTTGCGCTGCTGCCTGCGCTTCGGCGCCGTCCGCTGCTCGTTCTGTCGTTGGCAATTCCACCGTCTCCCCTGCCACGCTCGAGGCGTCAGCCACCGCGGTCCCCACGCGCGGACACCTGATGACCGGCTCGGTGAAAACCGAGTACTTCCCTGGCGAGAGCCTGTACGACGTGCTCCGCGTGCGGATGCCGCTGTATCTGCGCCCGCGGGGCGCCAACACGCCCAACTTCACCGGGCGCGAAGAGCCGATTTCGGTCTTCATCAACGGAAACTTCGCCGGGCCGCTCGAAACCCTCAGCCTGATTCCGGCATCGCACGTCTACTCGGTGCAGCGGATGGCGGGATCGGAAGCCGCCGTCAAGTTCGGGCCGAGACACAGCGGCGGCGCCGTCCTCGTGCAACTCATTCGTTAGGCAGGCGAGGGACGGCCGGTCACGCCGGCGAGTCGCATCACACGCAAACCGCCCCCGGGCTCGAAGCCCGGGGGCGGTCGTGCATTCTCGAGGCCGCGTCAGGGAATGCGATGCATGCGCGACTGGAGCTGCTCGCGGTACGTGCGACTCAGCTTCAGCTGTCGCCCGTCGCGCAGGATCACGACGTAATCGCCCGCGAACCAGGGCTGCAGCTCCTTGATCCGGTCGAGGTTCACGATCACCGCCCGGTGGATCCGCGCGAACATCTGCGGGTTGAGAGACGACTCGATGCCGTTCATCGTCTCGCGGATCAGGTGCGACGTCTTGCCCACGTGCACGCGCACGTAGTTGCCAGACGCCTCGAACCAGTCGACGTCCGCGACCTTCACGAAGAACACGCGCCCGTCGCTCTTCACCATCAGGCGGTCGAGGTAGCCGTTCTTCGGCGCCGCGTGCGTGCCCGACGCGCCGAGGAGCGCGGCAGCCGCCGTGTTCACATCGACCTTGTCGTCCTGCAGCACCTGCTCGAGCAGCGACTTGAGCCGACGGCCAGCCTGCGCCGTGGTCACGCGGTCGATGTGCTCACGCGCCCGCTGGAACGCGCTCTTGAACCGCTCCGCGTCGAACGGCTTGAGCAGGTAGTCGAGCGCGTTCACCTCGAACGCCTTGAGGGCGTACTCGTCGTACGCGGTCACGAAGATGACCGCCGGCATCTGGTCCGGACCTAACGCCTGGACGACGCCGAACCCGTCGACGTCGGGCATCTGGACGTCCAGGAACACGAGGTCGGGATTGTGCTGGCGAATCGCCTCGATGGCTTCGCGGCCGTTCGAGGCTTCGCCGATGACCTCCACGTTGCTCTCGGCGCGAAGGAAGCGGCGGATGCGGCGCCGCGCGATCGGTTCGTCGTCCGTCACTAACACACGAATGGACATTCGGCCGTCACCTCAGCTCAGGGTGGCCCGCTCGAGGCGCGCGCAACGGCGCCGCTCGCCCTCACGCAGGTTGCGCGGTCAGCGCGGCGGGAACGGCGTCCCGCGACGCTTCCGTTTCACGATCGGCCAACAGGACGATCGCGGTCATCGAATCCGGGAAGTACAACGACACCTTCCGATCTCGTTCCGCCAGCGTGGCCTTCTCCACGGCTTCCGCCCAGCCTCCGGGACGACCGCCGTCGGCCGCGTCGCCGCCCGGCGTCGCCGCGTGCACGCGAACCCGCGTCGCGCCACCCACGAGACGTTCGGAGTCGACCGTTACCGACACCTGCTCGGCCGCCACTGTTCCACCGTTCGTCCCCGCCAGGAGATCGTCGATCAGCGTGCGCAGCAGGCGGTTCGGCAAGCGCACCGACAGCGTCTCTGGCGCGACGTGTACGGCGAGCGCCGTCCCGGGTCGTACGCCCAGGTCGTGCACGTCCACGTACGCGCGCACGAGCTCGAGCTCGCGTCGCAGCGACGTTTCCCGCTCGCCGGCAGCGTCGAGCGTCAGGCGCAGCACGTCCGCGAGCCGGGCGATCAACCGCTCCGTGCGGTTGACGTCCTCGTGGACGAGGCGCGCCAGCAGTTCGATGGTCCCCAGCAGGAACTGCGGGCGCAGCTGGACGCACAGCGTCTGGTACCGCGATCGAGCGATGGCCGCCTCGAGGCGCGCCGCAGCCACGTCGCGCTCACGGTACCACGCGTAGAAGTCCCGTCCGTGCGACCAGGCAACCAGCGCGAAGTAGATGAAGATGTTGCCGGAGATCTGGTTGAAGCTGAGCGACGAGAAGATGCCGAAATCGCCCATCAGCCCCGTCGCGCGCACGATCGCCACATGCACGGTCGCGAGCACGCCGGCCAGCACGGCGTGCGCGACGATCCGCGAGCGCCAGTTGCGTCGTCCGATGCGCAGCCGGCGCGCGAGCAGCAGGACCACCGGCGTCGCGAGTGCCCAGGCGGCCGCCGACACGAGATGCGCGAGGACGTACTGGACCTCGGTGCCCTCGGCAGGCAGCCCGCGAGCGACCGCGAAGTAGTAGACCTGGAGCGACCAGAGCACGGCGCACCCGGCCCAGATCCCGGCCATGGCCAGCCACGCGCGCGCCGAGAGCCGCGGGGACTCTCGGCCGGGCCGAACGGACGGAGTCGTCTCACCTAACGAGGCCGGCTCCGGCGGGCCGTCGACACGCCCGGTCAGCTCCGCCGTGGCGACCGCAGGAATGGCCGGCGCATCGGCGAATACCTCACTCGCCTCGAGACCGTTCCAGCGCGACTGCGCCACCGCCGCGCCCATCGACTGCCCGGTCACGGGCGTGCCAGCCGCTGGAGTCGACCAGAGACGCTGCGGCGGCATCATCGACCACTCCCCCGTGGCGCTCCAGTCGGGCGGCGGCTGGTCCGCGAGCAATGCCCTCGAGCGGTAGGGCATGTCGAGCGACACGACCGTGCCGCCATCCTCGCCGGATCGCAGCTCGAACCGATGATCGTCGCCGTAGAGCTGGGTCAGGCGGTTCTTCGCGTTGCGGAGCCCGATGCCCGGACGAAACGACGTGCGTGTCGGCGCGAGTCCCACGCCATTGTCCGCGACCTCGAGATGGAGACGCGACTCGGTGACCCACGCCTTCACGCCGACAGTCCCGGGCGCCGAGCGCACGGCAAGCCCGTGACGAATCGCGTTCTCCACGAGCGGCTGCAGGATGAGATGCGGCACCAGCGCGAGGCGTGCGCCCGGCTGCACCTCGAGGTCGACCGTCAACCACTCGCTGAACCGCGCCCGCTGGATCTCGAAGTAGGGCTCGAGACTCGCGAGCTCCTCCTCGAGCGTCACCTCGTCCTGGCCCGCGCGCTCGAGCGACAGCCGAAGGAGCGTGTGCAGCTGCCGGAGCATACGCTCCGCTGCCTCGGGCGCTTCGTGCGCCAGCTCCGAGATCGCGTTCAGACAGTTGAAGAGGAAGTGCGGCTGCAGCTGAAGCCCGAGGAACTGGAGCTGCGCGCGAGCGAGCTGCACCTCGAGCATGTGCGTCCGGACGTTCCGATCGCGGTACTGGCGGTGCAGCCCTAACGCCCACGTCGCCGCCACGACGGTCGCGTACGTCAGAATGTTGACGTCCAGCCAATAGACGTAGTTGGGCAGGACGGGACCGATCTCGAGCGGGGAGAACGCCGTGGTGAGCTCACGCCGCGCCAGCGTCACGAGCAGCGCGATCGCCGGCGCGATCGCGGCGTGGGCGCCGAACGCGCCGACCTTCCCGAGATGTGCTTCCTCGATGCGTCGTTGAATCCACGCGATCGCGGGGGTCAACACCGCCCAGAACCACGCGACGCCGATACTGATCTCGATCGCCCAGCGCCAGGTGATGCCCGGTCCGAACGTGACCTTGTATAGCACGCCCTGCGCGAGGCCGTACGCGGTCCAGGCACCGAACACGAGCGCCCATCGGACCCAGCGCTTCACCGCCGGGTCGTGGACCGGGCCGGACTCCGGAAAATGCGACAGGAACGGCGCCGCAGCGCTACTGATCATTCGGGACGGGGGTGACTCGATATGTCTTGGCGCACGCCAAGGGCCAGATCGCGCGGGGGTCGCCCGGCGAATGTTGGTTCCAGGGTTTCGTTTCGTCCCAGCGAGAGCGTCGCGTGCAATCAACCGCTCGGCTGGGAGGAGCGCCAAGCTGCTGGGACGAGCCGACCCATTTTCAGGACGAGCCGCGAGACCACAGGCCCAGCCGGGATAACCCGAGACGCGGCAGGCAGTTCGACGCGCCAATCCGGCCGGCCGGTGCCGGGCCCGCAGGGCGCCGTCGCGGGGCCCCACCGGTGGAAAATTACCTGCC
>DASURJ010000832.1:0-7040 GCA_036280115.1 Gemmatimonadaceae bacterium | reverse complement strand
GCGATCCGGGTTTCCCAGTGTCATGCCGAGCGGAGCGCGCGCGCTCCGCTCGGCATGACACTGGGAAACCCGGATCGCTGACGACTCGTAGGCCGTGTAACTCTTACCAAGCCGCACGGCCATGTCCTTCGCGTCAGTCGTCCGCCCCGCCTGGAGATCGCTTCGTCGCAGTCCTGCGTTCACAGTGACCGCTTCGCTGACGCTCGTCATCGGAATCGGAGCCGCCATCGCGATCTTTGCGCTCGTCAACGGCGTGCTGCTCCGGCCGCTGGCATACGGCGACCCCGATCGGCTCGTTGGCGTGTGGCACAACCTGCCCGGCGTGTCGATCCCGAAAGGGAGTCAGACCGCGGGCACGTACTTCACCTACCGGCAGCTCGTTCGGTCGATCGAAGGCATTGGCGTTTATCAGCGCAGTGCCGTGAACCTGTCGGACCCGCGCGGCGGCGGTGAGCCGCAACGCGTGCAGTCCGCCAACGTGTCGGCCAGTGTCATCCCGGTGCTGCAGGTGGCGCCGCTGCTCGGTCGGACCTTCACCGAGGCCGAGGACCTTCCGAACGGGCCGAGCGTGGTGGTGATCAGCGAAGGGCTGTGGCGGTCGCGGTTCGGGGGAGACTCGCGCGCCCTCGGGCGCACGCTCGACGTGGGCGGCAGGAGCCACGAGATCGTGGGCGTGATGCCGGCGCGGTTTCAGTTCCCCGACGCTGGCGTGCAGCTCTGGTTACCGCTGCGTCTCGACCCGAATGCGGAGTTTCCGGGGGGCTTCAACTACGACGGTATCGCGAGAGTCAAGCGCGGCGTGACCATCGCCGACGCACAGCGCGAGCTCGCCGCGGTGCTCCCGAGGATCGCGGAGATCTCGCCGAACTTCGCGCCCGGCGTGTCGACCCAGATGCTCCTCGAGCAGGCGCGACCGGTCCCGTTCCTCGTGCCGCTCAAGGAGGATGTCGTGGGCGGCATCGCGAAGACGCTGTGGATCGTTGCGGCTGCGGCGGGGCTCGTGCTCCTGGTGGCGTGCGCGAACGTCACGAACCTCATCCTCGTGCGGGCCGACGGCCGCCAGCGCGAGCTCGCGGTTCGTGAAGCGTTAGGCGCCGGGCGCGGCCGGGTGCTGGCGTACTTCCTGGGCGAATCGCTCGTGGTGACCGCCGTCTCCGCGGCCGCGGCGGTCGCGGTCGCCGCTGTCGCGATTCGCGTGCTCGTGAACGCCGGGCCGACCGCCATCCCGAGATTGGCCGAGGTGCGTGTCGATCTCGCGACGATCGGCTTCGCGGTCGTCGCTTCGGTGCTCGTGGCGCTCGCGTGCAGCATCGCGCCGGCACTGCGCATCGGACGTGTCGCGCTCGCGGAGACGCTGCGCGAGGGTGGACGCGGCGGGACGGCGGGGCGTGCGCGACAGCGCGTACGGAGCACGCTCGTCGCTGCCCAGATCGCGCTCGCCCTCGTCGCGCTCGCGAGCTCCGGTCTGCTCCTCCGGACGTTCCAGCGGCTGAACGCGGTGCGCCCGGGCTTCGACGCGGAACGCCTCGCGACGTTCTGGGTGTCGCTACCGGGCGCCCGATACCCCAGCGACACGACTGTCGTTCGGTTCTACTCGCAGCTGCTCGACCGCGTCCGGGCGTTGCCGGGCGTGAGTGAGGCAGGCATCGCCTCACGCCTTCCGCTCAGCCGGCAAGGGCAGAATCAGAACCCGTTCTATCCCGAGGGGGACAACCGGTGGGAGTCGAAGATCCCGCCGCTGCAGGCGTACGTCACGATCGACGGTGGCTACTTCAAGGCGATGGGGATCCCACTGCTCGCGGGGAGGACATTCGACGCTCTCGATCGGCAGGGGGCGCTCGAGTCCGTCATCAGCCGAGCCACGGCTGTGCAGTTCTGGGGAGACTCGACGGGGCAACAGGTCATCGGAAAGCGCTTCCGGACGTTGCCGAACGGGCGATGGTTCACGGTGGTGGGCGTCGTCGGGAGCACGCGCGACACCTCGCTCGCGTCGCCGCCCGCGCAGGTGGTCTACTTTCCGGAGGTCGCGTCCGGGAGCGACTTCAGTGCGCAGACGCGGTGGACGATGGGGCTGGTGGTGCGAACGGTCGGTGAGCCGAGCGCGATCACGACGGCCGTGCAACGCGTCGTTCGGGAGATGGATCCGACCCTGCCGCTCTTCGACGTTAGGCCGATGACGGACGTGATGGCCGCGTCGATGGCCCAACTATCGTTCACCATCGTGGTGCTCGGCGCGGCGGCGATCGTGACGCTCGTGCTCGGGGCAATCGGCCTGTACGGGGTGATGGCGTACGTCGTGTCACTGCGCACGCGCGAGCTGGCTGTTCGGATCGCGCTCGGGGCGACCCCGGCGTCGGTGGCGGGGATGCTCACGAAGCAGGGCGTGGTCGTGACGGGGTTCGGCATCGTGGGCGGACTCCTCCTCTTCGTGCTCGTGGCGCGCGCGCTCGAGTCGTTGTTGTACGGGGTCGCATCGACGGACCCGGCGACGCTGGCCGGCGCGTCGCTGCTTCTCGTGGCGATCGCGGCGGTGGCGAGCTGGATTCCGGCGCGGCGATCATCGCGGCTCGATCCGGCTGATGTACTGCGGGCGGAATGACGAAGATGACTCGGGCGGCGGCGGGTTGCCCTCGCAAGCGGCCTGAGGAAAGAGGGGAACGGCCGCCCGAGACGCCACCGTCCCAGAGTGCCGTTCCCCTCAGCCCGACGCGGCCACCGCCGGGCCGACCCGTCTACTCGCCTGATCGCTGATCGACTACACCCATCAGATCCTCAGTGGACTGACCGCTAGGCAGTCCGACGAGCGTCGCGTGTCTCGTAGCGGAGGCTGGTCGGTCCAACGTACGCTGACTGCGGCCGGATCAGGCGTCCCTCGCGGAGTTGCTCGAGGCAGTGTGCCGACCAACCGGCTACGCGTCCGACGGCGAACGTCACCGTGAAGAGCTCCGTCGGCAGTCCGAGGCCGTGCAGCAGTAACGCCGTATAGAACTCGACGTTCGTATCGAGGCGGCGATCCGGCTTGCGTTCGCGCAGCAGGCGCAGCGCCGTGGCTTCGACACTTCGCGCCAGGTTGTAGACGGACCGATCGGCGTCGCTGGCGTAGAGCTGCTCCGTCGCCGCGGCGAGGACGTCGGCGCGAGGATCGCGAACGCGGTACACGCGGTGGCCGAATCCCATGAGTCGTTCGCCGCGATCCAGCTTTTCTCGGATGACAGCCTCCGCGCGCTCCGGCGTGCCGATCTCGAGAACCATGTCCAGGGCGGGGCCCGGCGCGCCTCCATGCAGCGGACCCTTGAGCGCGCCGACGGCCCCGGTAATCGCCGAGATCACGTCGGACTGCGTGGAGACGATCACGCGCGCCGCGAAGGTGGACGCGTTGAGGCCGTGATCGCAGACGGTGTTCAGGTAGGTCTCCAGGGCGCGCGCGCGCTCGACTGACGGGTCGGCGTCGAAGAGTTGATGGAGGTAATACGCGGCGTGGCCGAGGTCCGTACGGACCGCGACGGGAGCAGCGCCGCGCCTGAGACGCCAGTACGTCCCAACGATCGTGGGGAACGCCGCGATGGCCGTGAGGGCGTGCTCGAGCGGGTCGTCGGTACGGCCCAGGCTCAGGAGGGGCGCCGCCATCCGCAGCGCATCCATAGGAGGCGCGTTGGCCGCGGCGGCCGCACGAAGGACATCGACGGCAGCGTGCGGCAGGTGCCGCCGCGCGGCGAGCTCGCGCGCGAACCTAACGAGCTCCGGCCGCTCGGGGCGCCGGCCGTGAAGCAGCAGGTACGCGACTTCCTCGAACGTGGCGTGGGGCGCCAGGTCTTCCACGGCGTAGCCGGCAATGGTCAACCGGCCGGCCTCGCCGTCGACGTCGCTCAGGCGCGTCGACACGGCGACGATGTTGTCCAATCCGTCTCTCATGTTGCGGATGTTCGCGACGAGGCATATTACTTGTCAATCTTGATCGAACAATCAACTATCGCATGCGACCTGGCGTCTTTCTCACCGCCGCGGAGACGGCCGAAACCCTCGGCGTCACGAGGGCGACGCTCTACGCCTATGTCAGTCGGGGGCTCGTGCGGTCGGAGCCGATCCCCGGGCGCACGCGAGCGCGCCGGTACTATCGCGAGGACGTGGAGCGGCTCACCGAGCGGAAGGCAGCGCGGCGCGATCCCGCCCGCGTGGCCGCACAGGCGCTTCGGTGGGGCGGCCCCGTGCTCGAGTCGGGCATCACGCTCATCCAGGACGGCTCGTTCTATTACCGTGGGCACGACGCGATCGCCCTCGCCGCCACGTCGAGCGTCGAGGCAGTGGCCGCGCTGCTCTGGGGCGCCGACGAGACCGACGCCGAAAAATTGTTCGATCAACCGTCACCGCTCGCGCCGCGGCACGTTGCGCGGCTGGATACGTGGGTGACGGAGAGACACGCGGCGCTACAAGCCGCGTTACCGATCGCTGCCGCGGCCGACCTGGCGTCGCTCGACCTGCGTCCACACGCCGTTCGTCTCACTGGCGCTCGGATCATGCGGCTCTTCGCGGCGATCATCGCGAGGGCCGACGCCCCGCGCCCGCTTCACGACGTCCTCCAATCCGCGTGGGCGCCGAAGCGGCCTTCAGTCGGCAGCGTCCTCCGGACCGCGCTCGTCCTGTGTGCCGATCACGAGCTGAACATCTCGGCGTTCGCGGCGCGATGCGCGGCGTCCGCCGGTGCGTCTCCGTATGACGTGGTTGCTGCCGCGCTGGCCACGCTCAAGGGGCACAGGCATGGTGGGGCGGCCGCGCGCGTCCTGGAGCTCGTCAGGCACAGCGGCACGCCGAAGCAGGCGCGCGATGCGATCGCCGATCGGCTGCGGCGCGGCGAGGCTGTGCCGGGCTTCGGCCACCCGCTGTATCCGGCTGGCGACCCGCGTGCGACCGCACTCCTCCGTCTGGCGGCCGCGAGCGGCAACGCCGCGGCGATCAAGCCGTTTCGAAATCTGCTCACCGCCGGGTCCGAGCTCCTGCGCGAGGAACCGAACCTGGACGCCGGGTTGGCGGCGGTGTCGCGCGCGTACCGGCTGCCTGACGAGGCACCGTTCATGTTGTTCACGCTCGGTCGCACGATCGGCTGGATCGCGCACGCCATCGAGGAGTACGCATCGGGCCGATTGATTCGTCCTCGCGCGCGCTACGTTGGTCCGGCGCCGACGTAGCCGGATGCTATCAGCTATCAGCTATCAGCAAGGCGCACCGGCCAGCTTCAGGATGCGTTAGGGGTCCGCCAGGTTCAGCAGCCAGAAGAGGGGGAACGAATGAGGAGATGAGGGGATGAGAGACATCATCCCGGGCGAGTGGAAGCTCCTCGCGCTGGGACCTGAATGAAGGGGAACGGCCCACCGGGACGCCACTCACCCTGAGAGCAGCTCCCACCACGTCACGGCCCCGGCGCGAGGGCGCGTGAGTGCTGAGGAGCGATCCCACTCATCCCCCTCATCCCCTCATCCGTTCCCCCTCCGTTCTGGATGCCGGAACCGCGCGGCCTCGCGCGACGCGGCGCCGGTGCCGTACACCGACTGGTCTAGAGGGGCCAGCCCATGGCCAGCAATCGGATTCACCAGATGTCGCCCACGGTGAACCCCTCGGGGAACGGATCGTCGGGGTCCACGACGTAAGTGGCCATCCCGGTAATCCACGCCTGGCCGCCGAGCGTCGGCACTACCGCCTTGTACTTCCCGACGGTTGTCTCGTCGACCAGGCGGCCGGTGAACACGGTCCCGAGCACGCCGGCATGTCTGAAGTCGTGATGGAGCGCGAGTTTTCCCTTCGCGTGGAGCGTCGCCATCTTCGCGCACGTCCCCGTGCCGCACGGCGAGCGATCGAGCGCGCCGGTCCATGTCGTCGGCCGGTTCCAGTCGAGCTCGCCGGTGGAGACGACCACCGCATTCTGCCAGTCGGCGTCATCGCGAAGCGGTGGGCCCGAGAGCTGCGCGATCGTCACGCCGTCGAAGCCGGGCTGCTCGGGATGGACCACCGGACACTGCTCACGGGCAGCGGCCTTGATCATCTCGCCGATGCGCACGATGTCGCCGCCCTCGTCAGGCGTTAGGCGCAGGCCGAACTGCGTGGCGTCGGCGATGACGTAGAACATGCCGCCGTACGCGACGTCCACCGTCACCGTCCCGAGCTGCGGCACCTCGACGGGCGTGTCGAGGTAGGCGGCGAACGCGGGGACGTTGCGGAAGGTCACGCGCTTCACCTTCCCGTTCGCGCAATCCGCCCGCACGCGGATGAGGCCGGCTGGCGCCTCGAGCGTGAGCTCGGTAACCGGCTCCCGCATGGGGAGCATGCCGGTTTCCAGCAGCACGGTCGTGACGCAGATGGTGTTCGTCCCCGACATGCCAGGGTATTCCACCTGCTCCATGATGACGAAGCCGGCGTCCGCCTCGGGGTGTGCGGAGGGGAGGATGACGTTGCAGTTCGCGGCGGGATAGCCGCGCGGCTCGCGCAGCATGCGCTTGCGGAGGCCGTCCGCGCGATCGCGCAGGTAACACATCTTGTCGAACATTGTCGTGCCGGGGACGTCGAGCACGCCGCCCACGATGACGCGACCCGGCTCGCCGCACGCGTGTGCGTCCACGGCGTGCACCATGTTGGAGATACGCATTCAGGCGAGTCTGATCAGGGGAGAGAGACGATGATCCCGCGAAACTGCGTGAGATGGCGGCCGTAATTAGCGACTACATCGGCTGCAGGGCCAGATTGGCAACGGCTGAGCCGAGCTGATAGATCAATGGGGCGCGTTGCTGCGCGCCGGACTCCTTCGTGTACTGTCCCTCTTCGCGGTCACCGCCATGACAGCGCATCGGCTGTTCGTCTCCGTCTCGCTCCTCTCGAGCATCTCCATGACAGCCTCGGCCCAGACCCCCTCGCCGGCGACGCGTCGTGCGCGGGAAGTCGTCGGCGTCATCAACTCGGCTACGCCGGCCAGCGTCCGCGCGTTTGTCGATTCGGCGTTCGGTGGCGAGATGCGAGGCCTGCCGATGCAAGCGCACATCGGTTTCTTCATGGGG
>DASURJ010000831.1:0-2258 GCA_036280115.1 Gemmatimonadaceae bacterium | reverse complement strand
CTTCACGGGATCCACCGAAGTCGGCCGGGCCATCCGGCGCGCCACTGCGGGGAGTGGCAAGAAGCTGTCGCTCGAGCTCGGCGGAAAGAGCCCGTTCATCGTCTACGAGGACGCGGACCTCGACAGCGTGGTCGAAGGGGTCGTCGACGCCATCTGGTTCAATCAGGGACAGGTCTGCTGCGCCGGCTCACGCCTTCTCGTCCAGGAAGGGATCGCCGAGCGGCTCGTCGCGAAGCTCCGCGCGCGCATGGAACGGCTTCGCATCGGGCAGCCACTCGACAAGGCGATCGACATGGGTGCCATCGTCGCCCCGGTCCAGCTGGAGCGCATTCGCGGTCTCGTGCAGCGCGGCGTCGATGAGGGCGCAACGATGTCGCAGCCGTCGTGGGCCTGTCCGACCGACGGCTACTTCTACCCGCCAACGCTCTTCACCGAGGTGCAGCCGTCGTCCACGATTGCACAGGTCGAGGTCTTCGGGCCAGTCCTCGTGACGATGACGTTCCGGACACCGGAGGAATCTGTTGCGCTCGCGAACAACACCCCGTACGGGCTCGCCGCGAGTGTCTGGACCGAGAGCATCAACCTCGCCCTCGACATTGCGCCGAAGATCAAGGCCGGCGTGATCTGGATCAACTCGACGAACCTGTTCGATGCGTCGAGCGGGTTTGGCGGGTATCGGGAAAGTGGGTTCGGGCGCGAAGGCGGGCGCGAAGGGATGTGGGAGTACCTGAAGCCGGAGGGCCTCGGGTCGAGGGAGGAGGGACGTGCCGACCTCGACCTGCGGAGCATTCCGCCAGGCATCCGGGAATCCGGGCACTTCGGGCGGGCCACGGCACTCCACGGCCAACAGCCCGGAGGCGACGGCCGGCGCTCATCGCACGTGCCTCCCATCAACCGCACGCCCAAGCTGTTCATCGGCGGCAAACAGACGCGCCCTGACCAGGGCTACGCGCGACGCATTCACGGACCTAGCGGGATGCTCGTGGGCGAGGTCGGGGAAGGGAATCGCAAGGACATTCGCAACGCCGTCGAGGCGGCGCACTCGGCCTGGAAGAGCTGGGGCAAGGCGACCGGACATCTGCGCGGCCAGATCATGTACTACATTGCCGAGAACCTCGCGGCGCGCGCCGACGAGTTCGCCCGGCGCATCGACGCGCAAACGGGGGCGAGTGATGGTGAAGCGCAACGCGAGGTCGACGCGTCGATCTCGCGGCTCTTCACCTACGCGGCGTGGGCCGACAAGTACGACGGCGCGGTACATAACGTGCCCATTCGCGGTGTCGCGCTCGCGATGCACGAGCCGATCGGCGTCATTGGCATCGCGTGCCCGTCGGAGCGCCCGCTTCTCGGCTTCGTGTCACTCGTTGCTCCGGCCATCGCGACGGGCAACACGGTGGTGGTGATTCCGTCGGAATCGCACCCACTGTCGGCGACGGATTTCTACAGCGTGCTCGAGACCTCGGACGTGCCGGCCGGCGTGGTCAACATCGTCACGGGGGCGAAGGACGCACTCGCCCGCGTGCTTGCCGAGCATGATGATGTGGAGGCGGTCTGGTACTTCGGCGATGCGGCCGGGGTGAGGACGGTCGAGGAGGCGTCGGCGGTGAACATGAAGCGCACCTGGGCCACGTGGCACCGGCGCGACTGGGTCAATCCGCGCCACGCCGAGGGCTCCGAGTTCCTTCGCGAGGCGACGCAGGTCAAGAACATCTGGATTCCGTATGGGGAGTAGGTTCGAAGTGCGAACGGCGAAGTGCGAAGTGCGAAGGGCGAAGTGCGAAGGGCGAAGTGCGAACGGCGAAGTGCGAACGGCGAAGTGCAAGAAGCGGAGGGCGGAGTCGCGGGACGGGTCGGAACGACGATGACTTGGAAAAGGCCGCAACGGCCGGATGCCATGGTGAACACGATGATGAAGCAGACTCGCTGGTCGGTGCCTAACGCCGCCGTCCGCGCGACGGCGGCCGTCGCACTCGCCGTGACAGTCGCGGGCTGTGCGGCTGTCCACACACAGTCCGAGCGACTCGCGTCGGGTCAACCAGCGCCGTCGAGCGCCTCGTGCGGCGCGGCACTGGCCCGCGCGCACACCGCACTCGCGGCAGCCGCGGGCGACTCGGCGCCCGCCGCACACATGGCTTTCGCTTCGCACGCCGCCGCCATGCACGAATACCATATCTGCCTCGCGAGCGGCGGGACGCCCTGAGCGGATCGCCGACTCGGCTTCCCGGCGTCGCCACGCCGTCCACGCGTCTCGCGCATTG
>DASURJ010000830.1:0-6948 GCA_036280115.1 Gemmatimonadaceae bacterium | reverse complement strand
GAGCGACTCGAGGCCTACCGCGCGGGTGCGTGGGAGTACTGCAGCCAACCCCTCGACGCGGAAGCCCTTCTCCTCAAGTTGGGCAACTTCATCCGGTCCAAGCGTGAGCTCGACCGGTGTCTCGACGAGAGTCTGCTCGATCCCATGACGGGACTCTACAACGTTCGCGGCCTCGCCCGGCGTGCCCGCGAACTGGGCGCGGACGCATCTCGCCGTCGGGCCCCGCTAGCGTGTGTCGCAATCGCACCTGCGGTGGACCTGCCGGCCGATGTCGCAGGCAACAGCGAGCCCGCGATGCAGCTCACCCAGCACCTGAGTGAGGTCGTGCGTCGAGTCGCCCGTGTTTCCGACGCCGTCGGTCACCTGGGCCGGTCGGAGTTCGCGATCATCGCGCCGGCAACCGAGGCCACAGGCGCCGTGCGTCTCGCGGAGCGCCTGCAGGCGTCCGTGATTGACGCCCGCATCGCTATCGAGGGCGGCGATGCAGGACACGTCAACATGCAGGCCGGGTATTGCGCCGTTGATGATTTCGCCCACTCGTCTGTCGACGCCGTCGAGCTCCTCCTGCGAGCCGCCACGGCGCTGAGACATGTGAAGGCCAGCAACCCCACCAAGCCGATCTCGGCCTTCGAGGACGTGCCGGCGCGCGAGCTCCACTGAACCGCGATGCCGCACGCGTCGCGCAGCGCGACCGCGTGCACCCGCCCATCTGTACCAGCAACAAGAAACCGCGCCGGGCTCAGAGCCCGGCGCGGTTTCCTTTCACTCCTTCGTCACGCGTGCAGCGGTTGGTCAGCGGCGGGTGCTCACCATCGCTCGGCTGTCTCCGGCCGCGATCTGAGGCGGCTCGTCCTCGTCGAGCGTACCGTACCCGTCGATGTACGAGTAGTACTTGTACATCCCTTCGGCGCGCACGTCGTTCAGCACCGCACCAATAACGCGCACGGGCATTCGATCGAGCGTCGCGAGCTTGTTGCTGGCGAGCTTCCGGTCGGTCTGGCCGGTCCGCAACACGAGGATCATGTAGCCTGTGGCCGTCCCGAGTGCGTACGGATCGATGCCGGCGCCAAGCGGCGCGGTATCGACGATGATCGCGTCGAATCGATTGCGCAGCGATCGGATGAGATCCGCCGTGCCATCGGAGGCGAGCAGCTCGGGGCCGCGGTGCCGGCGGCTCCCGCACGGGATGATGAGCAGGTTCTCGTGCGCGGTCTCGCGAATGACGTCTTCCAGCGCGACGTCGCCGGAGAGATGGTCCACGAGACCCGGCCGCTGGGACACCGCGAAGGTCTGGTGCAGCAACCCGCGGCGGATATCGCCATCAATAAGCAGCGTTTTGTAGCCTGCCTCGGCGAACGTGAGCGCGAGATTCGACGCGACGAGCGACTTCCCGTCGCCCGGCCCCGGGCTCGAGACCGAGAGTGTGACAGGTCCGTTCTCACCGATCGCGTTCCGCACCCCCAACCGCAGTCCGCGGAATGCCTCCACCAGTTGCGCCTGGTCCTCGACGCGGACGACCGCGTTCCGGCCACGCCGGATGGTGGGGATGGTGGCGAGAATGTCCAGGCCAAGCTCGTTCGTCGCCTGTTCGGGATACCGGAACCGCTTATCGGTCATGTCCAGCAGCAGAGCGAGCAGGATCGCGAGACCGAGGCTCGCGCCAACGATCATCCCGAACAATGCGGGGGCCGTATTGCTCGACGGGCGCATGGGTGTCTGCGCGGAATCGAGCACGCTCACGTCGGGGATGGCCGACGCCTCCGCCATCCTCGAGTTGTTGTAGCGGGTCTGAATGTCGGCGAACAAGGCGTACGCCAGGTCTGCATCGCGCTGGAGTGCCTGCTCGTGCACGGTCCGCTGCGGGATCTGTCGAATCTCGGCCGAGGCCGCGTTGATGCGGCGGTCGAGCTCCGACTCGCGCGTTCGCAACTGCGCGAGCGACTGCTGCACGATCGACGGGATCGCCTGCGTCTGGAGTCGATTGAGCTCCGCCTGCGCGTCCTTCACGAGCGGGTGTTGGTCCGTGTAGCGCTCAGTCAGCGTCCGCAACACCGTCTGCTTTTCAGTGACGGCGTCGATCGCCGACTTGAGGTTCGGCGACGTCTCCACCACCTGGGGAAGACTGAGAACGGCTTCCGGCGTCAGGCCCTGGCCGTCGGCCCGTGCGCGCGCCAGGAGCGCCTCGAGCGCCTCGCGATCACGCCGCGCGTTCTCATGGTCCACGCGCATGCTCATGAACGACGTGAGCGCCGGGTTCGTCGTGATGGTGACGCCGCCGGGTACCGCGACCGGCGCGTTCGTTGGCTGGGTCGCGATCTGGATCTTGTACTGCTCGAGGGCGCTGTGGCGTGCCTGGTAGTTCGCGTTGGCCTGGTCGCGCTGCTCCTCGAGTGCGAGGCGCACGTCGGTGAGGTTCTTTTTCTTGAGCAGCGCCGCTTCCTCGACGAATCGGCGGAGGATCGCGTTCATCGTCGTGGCGAGCTCGCGCGGCTGTTCACCCTTGAGGGTCAACCGCAGGAATCGACTCTCCACCGGGAGAAAGACGTCGAGCCTCCCCTGGATCTCGCCGGCGACCTGACGAGGTGTCTTGATCTGGAACTCGATGTCGCGGTCGGCCATGCCGGCAAGCGGCGGATGCCAGAGGAAGCCGACGGTCCGGCCGACGGAGTCGCCGACGGCGCCGCGCTCGACGACCGCTGAAGTGCCGTTGCTCTTCCGCGTGAGCGTGTAGCGGCGCCCCTGCGGGTCGATTGCGAGGGTGTACAGCCCGGCGCTCAGGTCGGTCGTGTGGTCGAAGCCGGCGAACAGCCCGGAGTCTCGTGCCGTGCCCGGTACGACGTACAGCCGAAGCTGGCGGGCGACCGGGTCGAGAATGGCGAAGCTCTTGATGAGCTCACGCCAGGCCTGCTCGTTGAGTACCTGGCCGGCCTGAATCGGGCCCTTGGGATCGGGCGGCTCGGCGATCACGACGGTCGCTTCGACCTGGTACTCGGGCCTGACGAACCGGGTGGCGAGCGCGCCAACGGCCGCGCCGAGGATGACGACGCCGAGAATGAGCCACTTGTACCGTTTTAGCGCCGAGATATATCTGCTGACGTTGACGCCGCCGGGCTGAGTCGCCGCGGGCGCGGCCGGTGGCCCCCAACTCTGGAGGCCGCCCGCCGAGTCGATGGAAGCGGGAACGTCGGACGGATGCGACGGAACCAGGGAACCGGACATTCGTGACGGGTGGGCGTGAGAATGGTCTAACTGAAGTCTACAACGAAGCGGTCGACGCCATGTGTGACGTAGCTCGCTGGATGCGCTACACCCCACTCGAGGACTGCGTCAGCGTGGCTACGGTGACACAGAGGCGATCGGTTTAGCAAGATCGGGCCCAGGAAGTCCTGCCACGGACGCACCGTTGACTGCGAATCCGCAAGGCGAGCGCAACCGCAGATCTCGTCGGTCGCGCACGTTGTCAGTGTGATACCGCACAAGGTGTTGATTGTGATACACACCCCGTGTAGACAGTTCGCGATGCTGTAGCTTAGTGGCAGCAGTTTTTCGTTGTATCGATCCAACCTCGGTCGTCATACGGATGAGTCAGCCGGATGATCCACACGCATCGCGATCGGTGGCCCCTGTCCTGTTACACTGGCATCACCGCACGGGAGCCGACCGTCGCCGCTCGAACCATCTGTTCACTTTGAAGGAGTCCGTTTGATGTCGTCTTCTGCTGCGGTACTGGGGGACTCGGGACGCTCGCTCGCCGGCGATGCGGAAGCCGCCCGCGACCCGCTGTCCATCTCCGCGGAAGTCAAATCGAGCCTCAGCCTCCTCATCGTCGACGACGACCGGACGCTCCGCGAAGGGTGCGCCAGCGTCCTCCAGATGGATGGGTTCAACGTTACGACGCTCGGGCGCGGCGACGAAGCGCTCGAACTCGTTCGCCGCCGCAAGTTCGACATCGTGCTCGTCGACCTCTACATGACACCGGTCTCGGGGATGGAGATCCTTCGCGCGACGCTGTCCGCGCACAAGGAAACCATCGTGGTCGTCATGACCGGGAACCCGAGCGTGACGACGAGCATCGAGGCGCTGCGCGCCGGGGCCTGGGACTATCTCCCGAAGCCCTTCTCGGCCACACACCTGCAGGTGTTGATCGGGCGCGCGTCGCACGCCGTCATGGTCGCCCGCGAGACGCGGGACCTGCGGATCCAGCTCCTGAAGCAGAGCGGCAACAGCGACAAGATCACGCTGCTCGGTGTGTCCCCCGCGTTTCGTAAGGCTGTGGAGCTTGCGCGGCGAGTGGCGAGCACGGATGCCTCCGTGATGATCATGGGGGAGAGCGGAACCGGAAAAGAGCTCATCGCGCAGTTCATCCATCAGCACAGTCGTCGCGCGAGCCGCCAGCTCGTTCCCATCAACTGCGCGGCGCTTCCCGAAGGACTCCTCGAGAGCGAGTTGTTCGGTCACCGCAAGGGGGCGTTCACCGGCGCGGACCGCGAGAAGGCCGGGCTTCTCGAGATCGCAAACGGGGGAACGCTCTTCCTCGACGAGCTCACCGAGATGTCGCTCCCGCTGCAGGCCAAGCTGCTGCGAGTGCTGCAGGACGGTGTCGTACGCCGTGTGGGGAGTGAGCAACAGGACGCCGTTGTCGACGTGCGCTTCATCTCCGCGACGAACCGGGACCCGGCCGAGTGCGTGACGAAAGGGACGCTGCGCGAGGATCTCCTCTACCGGTTGCGCGTTGTCCCGATCAAGCTGCCGCCGCTGAGAAAGCGGCTCGAGGACATTCCGCTGCTCGCCAATCACTTCCTCACGCATTTCTGGGAGCGGCACCGTCAGCCCGGCGAACCTGCGCCGCGGCTGAGCGAACCCGCGATCGACTTTTTGCGTTCGCGGCCGTGGCGCGGCAACGTGCGAGAGTTGCAGAACGTGATCGAGCAGCTCGCGGTGTTGGCGGAGCCGGGGCAGGCGGTTCAACCCGACGACGTGCCGTTGTACGATGACGCGGTGGCGCCGGCGCCGACCGGCCCTGCCGGCCTTCCGTCGAGCCTCATGACCGAGAGCTTCCACCTGGCGAAGGAGAAGCTTGTCGCGCACTTCGAGAAGGAGTATCTCACGGAGTTGATCGCGCGGGCCGGTTCGAACATGTCGAAGGCGGCGCGCCTGGCGAGTATCGACCGGACAACGCTGTACCGACTCATGGAGAAGCACGGTTTCCGCCGTGACGAGTTCGGCGGCGCCGGCGACGAGTGAGCTCCAGTTTCGAGTAGGACGTTTTGCCGCAATCGCGAACACACAAGTCGGTGCCACGAACGACGGCGCCGGCCCCCTCGGCGGTCATCGAGCCCGGTGCCCGCGATCCGGACGCGCTGCTCGCCAGCGCGACGTGGCGGGCGCTCGTCAATGCGGCCAGCGACGTGTCTGCCGAGTGGGCGCATACGGAGCACGCGGCGACGTCCCCCGCGGATGTGCGCGCCACGGTCACGGCGCTGACGGAGAACATTCGCCAGGCGATCGTCGGCGACTCGATCACGCTCGTGACGTTCCCGCCATTCGTGCCGGTCCGGCGCGGGCTCGAGTTGATGCGTCGCGCGTTCCTCGAGCGCACCGAGGCGATCGGACCGGAGCCGGGAAGTGACGCCGCGGTCCTCGACGTGATCAAGGCGATCGAGCGAGTGCAGCATGCAATCGATCTGGACGCGGCGCATCGGTTCGCGTCGCGGCTCTCGGGTCAGGACGCGCAACAGTTGGTCGTGGAGATGGCGCACGACATGCGCTCGCCACTCGGCTCGATTCTCATTCTCGCCGAGCGGCTGCGGTACGGGTCGGGGGGGACGTTGACGCCGATTCAGGAGCGCCAGCTCGGTCTCGTGTACTCGGCCGCGTTCGGACTGAGCGCGCTTGCCGGCGACGTGATCGAGCTCGCCCGCGGCGGCACGACGCTGATGGACCAGTCGCCGATGCCGTTTCTCGTCTCCGACGTGCTGCAGTCGATTCTCGACATCCTCCGGCCCATGGCGGAGGAGAAGCGTCTGACGATGCGCTGCGTTGGGCCGGAAGCGGATCTTCGGGTCGGGTATCAGGCGGCGCTCAACCGCGTGTTGCTGAATCTGGCGACGAACGCGATCAAGTTCACCAATGCGGGGTCGGTGGACGTCACGTGCCGCCAGCTCGATCGGACGCGCGTCGAGTTTTCGGTGAAGGACACCGGCCGAGGCATCCCGCCGCACGTCATGTCGAATCTCTTCGAGGCGTTCCGCCAGCGGCAGATCACGGGGGACTACGCGTTCTCGAGCGCAGGGCTTGGCCTCTCGATCTGCAAGAAGCTGATCGTCGCGATGGGCGGCGAGCTCGGCGTGGAGACCGAACTCGAGAAAGGAACGCGATTTCATTTCGTGCTGGACCTCCCACAGGGGTCGCGCCTCTAAGCGCGAGGAACCGGGAACCGGAACCGGGAACCGGGAACCGGGGCTAGACGCTGCGTGCCTGGCGCGTGCAGGTTCCTAGCGACCCGCGATGTGCTCGCGCCGTTCCGGTTCCCCGTTTCCTGTTCCCACTATGCAGAACCGTCGAGCTTTCGTATCGCAACTGGCCCGCGCCGGCCTCGCGGTGCCCGCGTTCACGTCCACGGCGCTCGCGTCGGTGCTCCGCGCTCAGGCGGTGGCCGGTGAGCGCCCGGCGTCGTCGCTCGCGGAGGACGAAGCCTACTGGGGTGAGATCCAGCGCGCCTTCGACGCGGACCGCACGCTGATCAATCTCAACAACGGCGGCGTGAGCCCAACACCGTCGCACGTGCTCGAGGCGATGATCCGCGATCTTCGCTTCTCGAACGAGGTCCCGGTCGAGCACATGTGGGGCGTGCTCGAGCCGCGCATCGAGTCAGTCCGGCGCGAGCTGGCGCGCGAGTTCGGCTGCCACGCCGAGGAGATGGCGATCGCACGCAACGCGTCCGAGGCG
>DASURJ010000829.1:0-5628 GCA_036280115.1 Gemmatimonadaceae bacterium | reverse complement strand
TATCGGCAGCTGAGCAACCCATCCGGAAAATTGCGACCCTGCCCCCACACGGCCGTCCTCGCGCTCGTCCTGCTGGCCGGCTGCACGACGGACGGAAAGCCGTCAGAGCGGCCCGAACCCCGGCTGTGCCTGCGCGACTCGCCCACCGTTCCGCTCGTCGTGGGCGACACGGCGACGCTCGAGACGGGTCCCGTCGGCCCCGCCGACTCGCTCTGCCTGCCCGCCGGCAAGCGCATCGAATGGCGCTCGTCCAACGCGGCGGTCGCGGTGGTGGACACCCGTGGACTGCTGCGCGCACTGGCTCCCGGACGCGCGACGATCTCCTTCTCCGATGGCGACGAGTCCGACTCGGCGACGTACACCGTGCTCCCGCCTCTCCGCGACGTGCGCATCGTTCCCGATAGCGTCACACTCGGTGTGGGGGACAGCGCGACGTTCCGCATCGTCGTGTCCGGCGACACAGCGGCCACACCGGTATGGTGGTACTCCAACGACGCGCTGTTCAGCTTTGCCCGGCCGGGATCGCGCGACCCTGTGCCGGTGAGCGTGACGGCGCCGACGGTCACCATCTGGGCGACGCAGCCCGGCGAAGCCCTCCTCGAAGCCGGAACCCGTTATCTTCGCGATGCCGCTCACGTGCGCATCGTCGTGAGGTGAGCGGGCGCCAACGATGACGCTCGATCAGATCAAGTTCACCGCACCCGACGGGACGCGCTGGACCGTCCACGAGGTCAGCAGCTCGCGAGACCGGCCCTGGGCCGGCAAGTCGCTCATCTTCGTATCCGACGAGGGATTCCGCCGGGTGTACAACTACCCGGCGAACTGGCGCGACCTCGCGCCTGACGAGCTGTACGCACTCTCGTGGAAGCGATGATCCGGCACGGAGCGGCGTGAGCGACGGGATCTCGCAGCGGCTGTACTACACGGACGCGTACCGCACCGAGTTCGAGTCGCGCGTGCTCGAGCGCGCCGGCGACGGCCGCCGCGTCTACCTCGAGCAGACCGCATTCTATCCCACCTCGGGCGGACAGCCGAACGACGTCGGCACACTCGGCGGCATCGCCGTGACCGACGTCGTTGACGAAGGCGACCGCATCGCACACGTGCTCGTGTCGCCTCTGGGCGCCGAGGACCGCGTCGCCGGCCGCGTGGACTGGACGCGCCGTTTCGATCATATGCAGCAGCACACCGGCCAGCATCTCGTCTCCGCGGTGCTCGAGGAGCTGTACGGCCATCGGACGATCAGCGTCCATTTCGGCGCAGACTATTCCACGCTCGATCTCGACGCCGAGAGTGTCACTCGTGAGGCACTGGTGCGCGCCGAGGACCGCGCGAACCGGATCGTCCTCGAGAATCGGCCCGTATCGGTGACCTTCGAGGACGCGGCTGCCGCGGCAGGCCTGCGGAAGCCGAGCGACCGTGAGGGAACGCTGCGCGTCGTCTCGATCGAGGGCGTGGATCGTAGCGCCTGCGGCGGCACGCACGTGCGGACGACGGGCGAGATCGGTCCCGTATTGCTGCGGCGCTGCGAGAAGATCCGCAAGGCCACGCGCGTGGAGTTCGTGTGCGGCATGCGGGCGCTGCGACGGGCGCGCGCCGACTACGAGGCGTTGTCGCGCATCGCCGCGTCTCTGTCCGCGTCGCTGGACGATGCCGCGGGTCTCGTTGCGGCGCAGGCGGAGCAGCTTCGCGAGGCGGAGAACGTGCGGCGCCGCATGGAGCGGGAGCTCGCCGGGTTCCGCGCGAAGTCGCTCTACGACGCCACGCTTCCGGATGCGGCGGGGAGACGCATCGCGATCGTGCGCGACGCCGGGAGCATGGAGGCGCTCCGCTCCATGGCGCAGGCATACTGCACGATGCCGGGCGCGATCCTGCTTGGCGCGGTGGCCGACCCTCCCGCGGTGCTGTTCGGCGCGGCCGAGGACACGGGGATCGATGCCGGGCGCACCCTGCGAGAGATCGTCGGGCGGTTTGGCGGGCGCGGGGGCGGGTCCCCTCGCGTGGCCCAGGGCAGCGCGGCGGCCGAGGCGATCGAGCCGATGCTGGCGGATTTGCGAACGCGTGCTAGCGTGAGCTGAGGGCCGAACAGGGCCCGGCAAGGGATGCCCGCGGGGCCGTCCAGCCGCAAGAAATCCGTAAAGGACCGTTGGGCGGCGTTGCCTGTATCACTCACGTGGACACATAGTTGAGGCCCCCACCGATCTGTGCTTCCCGCCGCGGTGTGCGCACGCGCACGCGGCGCGCCGTACCAGCACGACCCTTCCCCCTCACCAGGACCGAATCGTGATTCGTACGCTCCGATCGTCCGCACCACGCGCCTGGCGTGCGGCCAGGCAGCCGGTGGCCGCGCTGGCGTTCGCGCTCACCGTCGCGCCGCTCGCGGTCTCCGCGCAGCCCGCGGCGAAGGCCGCCGCGAGCAGCATCAACATCCCGTTCGAGAAATACGTGCTGCCGAACGGCCTCGATGTCATCCTCTCCGTGGACCGCTCCACGCCCGTCGTCGCCGTGGACATCTTCTACCACGTCGGCTCCAAGCACGAGGAAGTGGGACGCACGGGCTTCGCGCACCTCTTCGAGCACGTGATGTTCACGGGGTCGGGGCACGTGCCGTACGGCCTGCACGACCGGCTCACCGAGGGCGTGGGCGGCGGGAACAACGGCTCCACGAACAACGACTTCACGGTCTATTACGAGACCGCGCCGTCGAACTATCTCGAGACGGCGCTCTGGCTCGAGTCCGACCGCATGGGGTGGCTGCTGGACGCGCTCGACACGGCCAAGTACAACGCGCAGCGCGACATCGTGAAGAACGAGCGGCGGCAGAGCGTGGACAACCAGCCCTATGGCCGGGTGGGCGAGATCATGTCCGCGGCGATGTACCCGAAGAACCATCCCTACTCGTGGCCCGTGATCGGCAGCATGGCCGATCTCTCGGCGGCATCGGTCGAGGACGTGAAGAACTTCTTCCGCCTGTACTACGCGCCGAACAACGCCACGCTCTCGATCGTCGGCGACTTCGATCCCGCGGAGGCGAAGCGCCTCGTCGCGAAGTACTTCGGCGACATTCCCCGCGGACGCGCCATCCCGCGCCGGAAGATCGCGCCGGCGACGCTGACGGCGGAGAAGCGGCTCGTGTACGAGGATCGCGTGCAGGTGCCGCGCCTCTTCATCTCCTGGCCCACCGTCGGCGTCCACCACGACGATCAGCATGCGCTCGACATGCTCGGCGCCATCCTTTCCGGTCCGCGTACGGCACGCCTGACGAAGGCGCTCGTCTACGACCAGCAGTCGGCCGCCAACGTGAGCGCGGGCCAGAGCACGAGCGAGGACGTGGGCGAGTTCGAGCTGTCGATCACCCCGCGCCCCGGCCACACGCTCACCGCGCTGGAACTCGCGACGGACTCGATCATCGATCGCCTCAAGCGCGAAGGTCCCACGCAGGACGAGCTGCAGCGCGCCAAGGCCGGCGCCGAGCTGTCGTTCCTGCGCGGACTCGAGTCGAATCTCGGCAAGTCGTTCCAGCTGAACATCGGCAATGTCTTCCATGGCGACCCTGGCTACTTCAGGACGGAGTACGCCAAGTCGCAGGCCGTGACCGCCGCGGACGTGCGGCGCGTCGCGAACAGGTATCTCGGCAAGGGTCGCGTGGTGCTCAGCGTCGTGCCGCAGGGCAAGCGCAGTGAGGCATCGAAGCCGGAGCGGAGCACGCTCATTACCGCACGCCCCACCACCAGCGGCACGGAGGCCAAGTGATGAACCGCATGATTGCTCGCGCGCGTCCGGCAGCCGCGGCGCTCGCGCTCGTGATCGCGGCGGCGCCGGCCGCGGCGCAGCCCAGCATCAGGAGCTCCTTCGATCGCACCGTCGTGCCGACGCCGGGCAAGGCACGCGACCTTCAGGTGCCGTCGTGGACGAAGACCACGCTCGCCAATGGCGCGCAGCTCATCGTCTCCGAGCGTCACGCCCTGCCGCTCGTGTCGTTCACGATCACCTTCCAGGGGGGCGCGAACCAGTTCGAGCCCGCCGACAAGCGCGGCCTGGCCAGTATGGTGGCGTCGATGCTGAGCGAAGGCACGAAGAACCGCACCGGCGACCAGCTCTCGGCCGACCTGCAGCTCCTGGGGACGAACATCGGCGCCGGCATCGGCGGCGAGTCGGGGAGCATCGGATTCGTCTCGACGAAGGCGAAGCTCGAGCCGACGCTGAAGATTCTCGAGGACATGCTGGTGAACCCGACCTTCCCCGCCGACGCGCTCGAGCGGCTGAAGGCGCGCACGCTCGTTGGGCTGCGCCAGCAGCGCGACCGCACGCCGGCGATCGCCGCCTCGGTCTTCTCGAAGACGCTGTACTCCGAGGCGCACCCGTACGGCCGCTCGGCCACGGAACGGTCGGTGAGCGCGGTGACGCGTGACGACGTCGTGAGCCTCTATCAGCAGTACTTCAAGCCCGGTCGCGCGATCATCACCGTCGTCGGCGACGTGAACCCGGCCGAGGTGAAACAGGTGATCGAGCGGACGTTGGCCACGTGGCCGGCCGGCGGCGAAGTTCCATCGTTCGCGTATCCGGCGTTTCCGGAGCCGAAGTCCCGGACGATCTACCTCGTGGACAAGCCCGGGGCGGCGCAGTCCTCGTTCGCGCTCGGCATTCCGGGTCCGCAGCGCGATACGCCCGACTACTTCGCGATTCGTGTGATGAACGTCATCCTCGGCGAGCAGTTCCAATCGCGGCTGAACGCGAACATCCGCGAGCAGAAGGGCTACAGCTACGGGGTCGGCTCCACGTTCTCGTTCGGCAAGGGCCCGGGTCCGTTCCGCACGGGCGGCGACATCGTGACGGCGAAGACGGACAGCGCGCTCATCGAGTTCATGAAGGAGCTGCGCGGGATCCGCGGCGAGCGCCCGATCACCGATGAGGAGCTCTCCGTGGCGAAGTCGAACCTGATCCAGAGCCTGCCGGAGAACTTCAGCTCCGTGTCCAGCGTGAGCGGGAGCATCACGACGCTCTATACGACGGGACTGCCGGAGGACTACTACCAGCAGTTCGCGTCGAAGATCAACGCGGTGACGAAGGAGGATGTGGTCCGCGTGGCGAACCGGTACATCGATCTCGAGAGGCTCGCCCTCATCATCGTGGGGGACCGCAAGTCGATCGAGGAGCCGCTGAAGGCGACGGGGATCGCGCCGATCGTGTTTTTGGATATCGACGGAAACCCGGTGCCGGTTCCCTGATTCGGATCGCGGCGGGGCGATGTCGGAAAATGGGTCGGCGACTCGTGCCGGCCCGTTTTCGTTTTCGATCGCGTGGTGGGGAGGACTCGTCGAGGCGAAACGGCGGGATGCTCCTGCGCCGTGGAGGACTCCTCAGCGATCAAGATTCGCCCACGGGCTCACGCGGGTCTCGCTGAAAGGGCGCGGGAAGGGCGCGGGTACTGCCGCTCGGGCGGGCCACGAAGCGGCGGGCCGGGAACTTTTTGATACGGCCTCGGGACGCTTCAACCGGCAGGGATGCTGCCTCGGCGCTGAGAGCTTCGCCGGTGTGCCGTCATCAAAGCATTCAATCCGGCTTCGGAGCGAGGAGCCCTCCACGCCTCATGGAGCGACCCGCGCCGTTCCCGCGCCGTTCCCGCGG
>DASURJ010000828.1:0-2092 GCA_036280115.1 Gemmatimonadaceae bacterium | reverse complement strand
GGGCTGCGGCGGCAGATGGCGGCCGGCGTGATGACCGCCGGCCCCGACGGCCTCCCGCCGCCGGCACAGCTCGAGGCCATCGACAAGCGGGTGCGCGAGCTCCTCGTGCGGGAGCAGGAGTGCCTGCACCAGCGGCTGGTCCCGGCACTCGACGCCGCAGGCATCAAGCTCGTGCACATGAGCGATCTCACGTCGGCGGAGTGGAATGCCGTCGACATGTTCTTCGAGTCCGAGGTGTTTCCGGTCCTGACGCCGCTCGCTGTGGATCCCGGCCACCCGTTCCCGTACATCTCGAATCTGTCGCTCTCGCTGGCGGTCGAGATCCGCGACCCCGACCGCGGCGTCGATCATTTCGCGCGCGTGAAGGTGCCGAGAAGCTTGCCGCGGTGGGTGCCGTTCGGACGTGGGCATCACTTCGTGCCGCTCGAGGAGGTCATTGGCGCCAACCTCGGCGCGCTCTTCCCGGGCATGCAGGTGCTCGGCTGGTGGGCGTTCAAGGTCACCCGGTACTCCGACCTCGAGCTGGACAAGACGGTCGATGAGCCCGAAGACCTGCTCGCGATGATCGAGGAGCAGGTTTTCCAGCGCCGGTTCGGTGAGGTCGTGCGGCTCGAGGTGCAGGACGGGATGCCGGAGCACATTCGCTCGCTGATCCTCGAGGAGTTACGCGAGGGCGAGACGCTCCCCGGTCTGGCGCTCACCGAGCGCGACGTCTTCGAGGGCGGCCTCCTGCTCGAGCTGGGCGACCTCATGTCGATCGCGACGCTCGACGTTCCCGAGCTCCGCGATCCGCCGTTCGTGCCGATCGTGCCGGTCGCCGTGCGAGACACGACACGCTCCATCTTCGACGTCATTCGCGAGCGCGACCTCCTCGTGCATCACCCGTTCGAGTCGTTCACGGGAACCGTGGAGGAGTTTCTGGACGCGGCGTCGCGCGACGACAACGTGCTCGCGATCAAGCTCACGTTGTACCGGACATCGGGCGATACCGCGATCGTCCGCGCGCTCACCGAAGCGGCGCAGCGCGGCAAGCAGGTGGCCGTGCTCGTCGAGCTCCAGGCGCGGTTCGATGAGGCGAACAACATCACGTGGGCACGGACGCTGGAGAACTTCGGGGTGCACGTCGCGTACGGCCTGCCCGGGCTCAAGACGCACGCAAAGGTGGCGCTCGTCGTGCGGCGCGAGGCCGACGGCATCCGGCGCTACGTGCACATCGGGACCGGAAACTACAACTCGAAGACCGCGCGCACGTACACCGATATTGGATTGTTCACCGCGAGCCCGTCGATCGGCGCAGACCTGAGCGACCTGTTCAACTCGCTCACCGGGTTCTCACGCCAGCGAATGTACCGGAAGCTGCTCGTTGCGCCGCCGAACATGCGCGAGCGATTTCTCGATCTCATAGCGAACGAGACGCTGGCGGCCCGCGACGGGCGGGGCGGGCGTATCATCGCGAAGATGAACGCGCTCGTCGACCCGGGCATCATCGCCGCGCTCTACGAGGCGTCGGCTGCGGGGGTCGAGATCGACCTCATCGTGCGCGGGATCTGCTGTCTGAAGCCAGGGCTGCCCGGCGTGAGCGACCGTATTCGGGTCATCAGCATCGTCGGTCGGTTTCTCGAGCATTCGCGGCTCTTCTATTTTGCCAACGGGACCGAGGAGCGATACTACATCGGCTCGGCCGACTGGATGCCGCGCAATCTGGATCGCCGCGTCGAGGTCGTGACGCCGGTCGAGGACCGCGCCCTGCACCCGCGCCTTCACTCGCTGCTCGAGACCTGCCTCGCCGATAACCGTCAGGCGTGGGAGCTTCACGCGGACGGCTCGTACGTGCAACGCCGGCCGGGGGACCGCGAGGAGTTGGCGACGCATCGGCTGCTGCTCCGCGACCCATGGGGCTCGGGGAATGCGGAACGGTTGCCGTCGCCCGTCTCCGAACCTCAACGCGTTGTCGAGCCGCGCGGATAGCGGCTCCGAACCTGGCTCCGAATCCCATCGCGCCCGTCGGCATCGCGCCCGGTCCGGGCGGGGAAACGGCAGGAGGGGATGGACTGGATGGACAGGATGACGAAGATGTCCAACGCGGCGGCGC
>DASURJ010000827.1:0-6491 GCA_036280115.1 Gemmatimonadaceae bacterium | reverse complement strand
ACCCGCGCGGTCGGCGGAGTCGACGTACGCCGCGAACGGCCACGGCCCGCCGCCGTCCGGCCCCCCTAACGCGAGCGTCACACCCTGCATCGCCGCACTCTGCGCGTCGGGCATGCGCAACAGCGGATCGAGGTGCGCGTGCATGTCGATGAACCCGGGCGCGAGCACGCGCCCCTTCGCGTCGATCACCCGCAGCGCCGAATCGCGCGGCAGCGGATCGGCCCACACGCGGACGATGCGGTTCCCCACGATCGCGACGTCAGCGTTCACGGCCGGCGCGCCCGTGCCATCGAGGACGCGTGCGTTCGTGATCAGGAGATCGTACGGGGGCATCGTGGGGGCCTCGGGCCGCGGCATCTCGCCGGTTCGCGCCGCAACGATGCGGTCCAGCAGCTCGTGGTACTGCCGCTCGGACACGTTCCGCCGATCTCCCGGGATGGTCTTGTGCGCCACGACGAGGTCGAGCTTCGGGATGACGGTGATGTACTGGCCCACCGCTCCGAACCCCGAGTATGCCCCCTCGTACGGGCCGGAGTTCCACGGACCGTCCCACACCCACCAGAGGTAGCCGTAGCCTGCACGTCCGCGCCTGATGCGCGACGGGTTGAGCTCCGACACGGGCGTGATGATGCCCGTGGACTTCTTCACCCAGTCGAGCGGGATGATCTGCTTCCCATTCCAGTTTCCGTTGTGCAGCATCAGCAGACCGATGCGCGCCATGTCGCGCGTCGTGAGGTGGAAGGGGTACGCGAGGTGGACCGACCGCGTCGTGTCGCCGGCCTTCTCCTGCAGGTCACGCCGGAAGTCCTGCATCTGGAGCGGTCTCGCGAGCTCCTGCTCGAGCGCGTCGTAGATGTTGCGCCCGGTCTCCTGCTCGAAGATCGTGCCAAGGACGTTGAAGTCCCAGTTGGAGTAGAGCTGATACGTCCCGTGTTTCTGCGACCCGCGCGGCGGCGCCTCGGCGAGGAAGTCACCGGCGTACGACGCGATGTGATACACGCCCGACCGCGCGCCTAACAGGTCCTGCACGGTGGCCTCACGCTCGCTCGGCAACAGGCCCCCGTGGTCGTCGATGCCGAGCTCGGCGAGCGTCTTCGAGGTGTCGATCGTCCCACGCGCGATCTCGATGCCGTAGAGCATCGAGAGAATGCTCTTCCTCACCGAGGCGAGGTAGCTCTGCGCGGTGAGGTCACCGTAGGAGTAGACGATGCGGCCGCGGTCCACGACGACCATCGCGCTGGAGCTCAGGCGCGAGATGAGGGCGTGCACGGAGTCGAGCCCTTCCTTGCTCCACCCGAGCCGGGTAGGGTCGGCGACTCGCTCCCAGGTGTCTCCCGGGAAGGTGGTGACGCTCGCTCGTGTGACTGACGCCGGGGTGCTCGGCGCCGTTCGGCACGCGGTCCACGCGGGGCCGAGGGTGAGCGCGAACAGGGCGACGAGTCGTTGAATCCGCACAGAGGGCTCCATCGTGAAGGCTCGTGACGAACGTATCGCGCGTTCGCGGGGGGCGCGATGGCCTCTGGAGGTGAAACCGGAGGTGGGCCGGAGGTGGGCCGGAGGTGGGCCGGAGGCGGCGCCACCCGGCGGGCCGCGCATCCCTGATCGGCACGCCCTATTGCCAGATTTGGCAATAGCGGTCCGGCGTGCGGACTACGGGTGGCCTCCAGCTCCATGGCCCCAGCGCTATGCCTTCAGTTCGGTCGCCTTCAGTTCGGTCGCCTCCGGCTCCGCGGCCTCCAGCTCCTTGGGCTCCAGCTCCTTGGGCTCCACCTCCCTGGGCGCCGGCCCGTTTCGCGGCGGCTCCGGCGGCATCGGCTCCATCGGCGCCAGCGCCGTCGCCCGCCGCCGAGCATGCGGGAACTGCGCGAGCTGGTGCCGTCTCGAGCGAACGGCGGCCAGGAACTCCTGTCGTCTCGCGCGCAACTTGGGGAACCAGCAGACATCCCGTTGGCGTGGCACCGAAACGGACAGTGTCACCTCGCCGCCGACCGTCGAGATGATCCGGATCAGCCGCTCCACCGAGAATCGATCGATCCGCCCCCCACGCAGGTCGCACACACGCGCCGGATTGATCCCGAGCCCCCGGGCCGCCACGGTCACCGGCATGCCATCGGAGATTTCGAGGATCGCATCCGCCAGCTGCCGCTTGAGCGTGGAGATCGAATCGTCGGCCACGCCGCACCATAACGCCACAGCCCGGGAGGTGTCGCATCAGCACATTGCCGATCGCGTCACGAAATGGCACGAGGCGTTCGCTCGTGTCGCCGCGCCGCGCGGCGTAGAGCAGGCCCGCAGGCCCCTGATCAGTCAGGCGGATCGCAGCCGCATCGCCGACGCGACCCGGGGCCCCCATACATGGCGCGCACGTCGTGGAGGCGTGGGAAAACCGGCGGCCGGGGCCATCAATGATATGGCAGCCCGACAACGGAACGAGTACCTCGGCCGCCCGGCACCGCGCGCTGGCGGCCGGCCGTCGCTGTCCTACCACCATCGATTGGGGGCGTGCATGTCGAAGCTACGCGCTGTGCTTGGTGTGCTGGTGCCGGGAGTGATCCTCGCGTGTTCCGACGCCGATGCGCCGGTGGAACCGAATCGCCCCCGGGCGTCGGACCTGGCCCTCGACGTGGCGCCGAGCGGTCCGTCGGGCATTCCGGGGTTCCACTTCTTTCCCCCGATCGCAGAGTCGAGCGTCCCAGTGAGCGATCGCGACCGATCACTCCTCGACCTTCTGTCGGTGGAGATCTGTGAATGGACAGGGACGGCGTGCGTGCAGCCGCTGGTCCGGCGCCTAACGTCGCAGGACAGTCCGCCGACTCGACTCACCATCTCCGACGATGGCGTCTACCAGGCACTCTGGAAGACGCAGGGGGACGCGCTCGATCCAACGCGGACCTATCGCATCCGCGTGCTGGCCAGTGGAGGCGAGATCGCGCACGTGGACGTCGACGTCACCGTCCCGGGTGAACGGTCGGACGCGGGGGCATCGGGTTATGTTCGCCTTGCCGCGGGATCGACGCTTCCGGTGAGCTTCGTCATCGAGAAGGGAACGGGCGCCCGCGTGGGGTCCGCCGGCGGGACCGTCCAACTCGCCGATGGCGTTAGGCTGACGATGCCCGAGGGCGCGTTGACGCAGGACGTGTTCATCACCGCGGTTCCGGCGCTGAACGTGCCGCCCGGGAATCAACCCATCATCCCGGGGACGGCGTGGGACTTTGGCCCCGACGGCCTGGTGTTCGCGAAACCGATCGTCATGACGATCCCGTACGATCCGTCTGCGGTACCGCCGGGAGTGCCCGAGGCAGAGCTTCGCATCCACAAGCTCGTGAACGGCTCGTACGAGCAGCAGGATGCCGGGCTCGTCGACCTCGTGAACCATACCGTGTCCGCGGAGGTCACGAGCTTCAGCGTGTACGTGATCCTGCAACGCGACCTGGACAATCTCGAGGACGTGGAAGCGCCGGTGATCCGATCGTTCCTCGTTCGCAATGCGTCGACGCCGACGTTCGGCAGTTCGACGACGCTCGACGTGAGCGCCGGTGACGCGGTGCTGTTCACGCGCGTCGCGCTGACGGACAACGGCGCCGGCGTCAACTGGATCGACATCCGATGGTTCAGCCCGACCGGGCGGCAGCTGCGTTTCCCCTGCTATCGGGGCGGCCTGCCGGACGCGGGCAGCGACACGAACGGAGAATGGCTGTGCACCGCCACGTTCCCGCAACACGCGGAGGGCGGTCTCTGGCGCGCGGACATCGTCTGGATCCGGGACAACGTTCAGAACCAGGCGATCTTCTTCCATCAGCAGAGTGGCTTCTGTCAGGGCGGCAATCCCACGAACTGCCTGGAGATCCCTGAGATCACCGTCAGCAGCGCGACGCCCGACATCAACCCGCCGCTGCTGCAGTCGCTCGGGGTCAGCCTCGACGTCCAGCCTCGGTTGTTCGGATCGTCGGTCGCGGTGGATGCGGGGCTGGGGGCTCGCCGTGTCTGGTTCGGCTTCCCGGCCACGGACGATCGAACGGGCATCGACGGCGGATTCCAGATCTTCGACTATTTCTGGCTGGCACTCGTGGGGCCGAGCAACCAGCAGGTGGACTTCATCGGGACGTGCAGCCGGACCCTGGGCACGAACCTGAATGGCTTCTGGGAGTGCTGGGTCGATGTGCCCGCGCAGGCGCAAACGGGAACCTGGCGACTGGGACGCCTCCGCGTTCCGGACCGGGCGGGCAACGGCGGGTGGTCGTCGTTCTCGGACTGGCTGCCTAACGGTTCCGGGCAGCTGTGCAACCGTGACGGGAACTGCGTGCCGTCGCCGACGATCGAGGTCACGAGCACGGGCGACGGCATCGCGCCTTCGCTCCAGAGCGTCGCCATCACGGCCATTGAGGGGCAGGTCACGACGAACCTGGGGATCACCGACAACCTGAGTGGCGTGTCGTTCGTGCGCGTGGTCTACAACAGCACGCAAACGACGCAGTTCCAGGAGTGCTTCGCTCCGCGCACCGCCGGGACGGCGACGAACGGGACGTGGACCTGCACCATCACCTTCTCGCCACTCGCGGCGCTCGGTCAGTGGGTCCTCAGCGTCGAGGTGATGGACGTGGCGGGCAACCGGCGGTTCTACTCGCGTCGCGCGTCGGACGGGTTCCTCTGCTACTTCGATCCGGCCACGAACACGCAGGTGTGCGCGGATTTCGGGGACACCGACCTCATCCTGCAGTAGGACCGACTCCATCGCGGGCGGGTGGCATTCGGCCACCCGCCCGTTTCCCGTCCGCTCGTGGGGAAGGAAAGTCCGAGATGGTGCGAGCGGGCGAGCCCGGCACCGGATGTGCAGACGCTGGTCGAAATCAACCCGTCGTTCGTCTGTACATCCGCACGCAGAGGATTACCGATGCGGCCTCTCGCTCTCATTGGGATCGTATTGCTCGTGGCAGGCGCGGTGGTGCTCGCGATGGGCGGCTTCGGGTTCACCAAGGAGCGACAGGAAGTGGACGTCGGTCCTATCGAAGTCGCCGCCGAGCGCCGGGGGTTTGTGCCGCCGGTGGTGGGTGGTCTCGCAATGGTCGTCGGCGCAGTGATGCTCTTCGCCGCGAGACGAGCCAGGCGCTGATCGACGAAGTGCGCTTCACCTCCTCGCGGAGTCGGCGGGTGGCTGGGGCGGCAGGCTCGCCGGGTCGATGGACTCGTCCTCGACGCGAATTCGCAGCACCCCCTCCTGGCGCCGTAGCAGCGATGCATACGAGAACGTCATTGGCGGCGCCCCGCCGGCACGGCCCCACACGAACTGGCCGACGATGACCACCGCGTCGGGCCCCACCGGCTCGAACGACAACTCCCTCCACTCGAACGTTGCCGGCGCCGACCAGGTGCCCCCGCCGTATTGCGCGACGACGGAATCATACGGCACGAATTCCTTGCGGCCGTTTCCGAGCATGTAGGCGCCCGTTCGATCGTATCGCGCCGCGATTGCCCCGCGGTCACCCGCAAGGAGGTCGCGCGCATATCCGTCCATGAACGAGCGTGCTTCCGCGACCACATCGGCGCTCGCCGGCGCGCCGGCGCGAGTGGTATCGCCGTCGGACTGGCGCCCGCACGCCGCGACGAGTGCCGCTACGTTCGCCCCCAGGAACAGGGTCCGCCCCACACGCCGCCTCATGATGCCGCCCGCCGCTGCGGCGCGCGCTCCGCGGCCCGACACATGATCGAGCTCATGAGCAGATACCCCTCGACCCATGCCTCACGAACCGCCGGGGTGAACGCCGGACCGAGTGCCGTTGCGAGCGCCTCGATGAGCGCCGCGCCGGCCGGCCCGTAATGGTCGCGCGACACACCGTACGCGACATGCCGCTGCCCGAGAAGGAGGGCGCTGCGGACGAACTCGCGGGGCTCCGTCCGCAGTCGCACGATCTCGTCGATCATCCCGGCAAACTTCTCGTACTGTGCCCGCATGTCCGTATGCGCGAACAGAGAACGCAGCTCCGGATGGCGCTCGAAGAGCACCCCGTAGAACGCCTGCGCGAGCTCGTCACGGCGCCCGGCGACCGCGGTCCAGCTCTCCGCCAGCAGGCCCATCTGCTCGGGGGTCATCGCGCACCGATCTCCGATGAAGGTCGAACGACGCCGGTCCGATGACTCGCCGCCGCCGCGGCGCCGTTAGGCATGGGGCGCTCGCGGAACGCCGGCGGATGCGAAGAGGGGCGGGCGCCGATGAGCCAGAACGCGGCCAGGAGCAGGGCAATCGTGGCCAGCACGAGTGCTACTCTGCGCCACTGTTGGTCGCGCGGAGCTGAAACAGTGGGTGCCGCGCTGATGCCGGCGCCCACACGCGACGTGGCCTCGGGCAAATCTTCGCCCATCGCCTGGACTGGCTCGAGGACCGCCGTCGCGCGCAGCGAACCCGACGCGTCGCCCCCCCACGCGTCCGTTTCCACGGCCCCCGCAACCCAACCGGCACGAAGCCGCTCGGCAAATGCAACGACCGCGCGATCCGG
>DASURJ010000826.1:0-2989 GCA_036280115.1 Gemmatimonadaceae bacterium | reverse complement strand
CGGGCGGCTGGACGATCCCCTCTGGGCGACGGTACCGCGCGTCAGTGGTTTCGTCCAGAGCGAGCCTGACGAGGGGAAGCCGGCCACCGAAGATACCGAGGTCATGGTCGCGTTCGACGCCGACAACCTCTACGTCGCCGCCTTCCTGCACGACCGGGAGCCGGGGCGGCTGGTCGTCAACGACATCCGCAAGGATTTCAAGGAGGAGGACCAGGACGACTTCGAGGTCATCCTCGACACCTTCGGCGACCGGCGGAACGGCTACGTGTTCATCACCAACGCCGAGGGGGCGCGCGCCGACCGCCAGATGGCGAACGAGGGACGGGAGACGAACGCGTCGTGGGACGCGATCTGGACGGTGCGCACGCAGCGGCGCGCCGACGGATGGACGGTGGAGATGGCGATCCCCTTCCGCGCGCTCCGCTTCGAGCAGCGCGACGTGAGCACGTGGGGAATCAACTTCGCGCGGCGCATCCGGCGGAAGAACGAGATCACGTACTGGTCGCCGGTGCCGCGGCAGTACAACATCAACCGCGTCTCCGCCGCCGGCACGCTCGAGGGACTGCACACCACGGGCGCGGGGCGCGACCTGCGCGTGAAGCCGTACGTGTCCGCGCGTTCGGTGCGCGACCTCGACGTCGGCGCGCGCTTCCACGATCAGATGGACGGCGGCGTGGACGTCAAGCTCGGGCTCACGCAGAGCCTCACGCTCGACGGCACGGTGAACCCCGACTTCGCGCAGGCCGAGGCCGACGAGCAGCAGGTCAACCTGTCGCAGTTCAGCCAGTTCTTTCCCGAGAAGCGGGAATTCTTCCTCGAGAGCTCGGGGATCTTCTACGTCGGCGACGCGGCGCGGAATCGCCAGAATCCCTCGCCGACGCCTGACGAGGACCTGCTGCTCTTCTTCAGCCGGCGCATCGGCCTCGACGACGACAACCGCGCGATCCCGATCTCGGGCGGCGCGCGGCTGACGGGGAAGGTCGGGGGACTCGCGGTCGGCGCGCTGTCGCTGCAGACGCACCAGGCGGCAGGGCTGCCGGCGAACCACTACTCCGTGATCCGCGCACGGCGGAACCTCCTCGCGGGCTCCGACGTCGGTCTCGTGTTCCTGAACCGGCAGGGCACCGGGGAGGAGCTGCCGGGCGTGGCGCGCTACAACCGCGTGTACGGCGGCGACGTCAACCTGCGGCTCTTCGGCGACTGGGACTGGAACAACTACTACGTGCGGTCGGCGACGCCGGCGGTGGCGCGCGGACAGTACGCGTACCGCACGACGATGAATCACGAGGGGACGTTCTTCCACGTGAAGGCCGGCGTGATGGAGCTCGGCGAGGGATTCCGCGACGACCTCGGCTACTACCGCCGCACCGACGTCCGGAAGTACATCCTCGACACCGGGCTGCGCCCGCGCCCCGCGTGGTGGGCGGCACACGGCACGCGTGAGCTGCATCCGCACGTGACGTGGGACTACTACGAGGACCTCTCCGGCCGCGTGGTCGGCAAGCGATTGCACACGGCCTGGACGTTCTTCTTCAACTCCGGTGGGCTCACGGAGCTCTCGTTCAACCCGCGGTACGAGTACCTCGAATCGGCGTTCGCCGTGTTCACGCAGCCGGCGCGGGACTCGGTGGTGATCCCGAGCGGCGGGTGGGCGTGGAACGAGTACATGCTGAAGCTCCAGACCGACGGGAGCCGCATGCTCTCGCTCTCGATGGACGCGATCGCCGGCGGACTGTGGAGCGGCAGCCAGCGCACGGTGCGGAGCACCGTCAACTTCAAGCCGTCGTACCACCTGCGGCTGTCGGGGGGCGTCCAGCTCACGAAGGCGGACATGTCGCGCGGTCACGCGACCGACCGCACGCGCTTCACGGCGACGCTGTACACGGTCCGCGCCGGCTATTCGTTCACGACGAACATGTTCCTCGACGCGCTGACGCAGTTCGACCCGGCGCAGCGGCAGATGGACGCGAACGTGCGCTTCAACCTCATCCACCACGCGCTGAGCGATCTCTTCGTCGTCTACAACGAGTCGCGGATCACGCGCTTCGACGCGGGGATGGATCGGATGCCCGCGGGACGCAGCCTGATCGTCAAGGCGACGCAGATGCTGGCGTTCTGAGACGCGGGCGCGTGGGCGCGGCCGGATCGGCCGCGCCCACGCGAATCGTCAGGTGCCCTTCGAGTGCAGTACGGAGAAGGCGCCGCCCTGCGGGTCGAAGCAGTTCGCGATCCAGTCGCCGCCCGGAACCTCCATCGGCCCGTTCGCGAGCACGCCGCCGTTCGCCTGCACCCGCGCCACCGTGGCGTGCACGTCGTCGACGCGGACGTAGATCCCGAGGTTCGGCGGCACCTGGCTCATGAACGCCGGCCGGTTGAAGATCCCGCCGAGCCGGCGCCCGTTGCGCGCGAACAGGCGATAGATCTCGCCGCCGCCCATGTCCATGTCCTCGGAGAGCTCCCAGCCGAAGAGCGCGTGGTAGAAGTCGAACGCGCGCTGGTAGTCGGTGGTGAGGATCTCGATCCAGCCGATCTCGCCGACCTTCGCCGTCTCGTCAGGCGTGTCGACCGGCATCGACGGCCGGTACGCCGCGAACGCGGCGCCCATCGGATCGGCGAGCACGGCGACCGTGCCGACGCTCGGGATGTCGAATGCGTCCTTCAGCACGCGGCCGCCCAGCGCCTTCGTCGTCTCCACGGTGGCGGCGACGTTCTCGGTGCCGACGTAGCAGAGCCAGTGCGCGGGAACGCTCCGGGCGAGCATCTCCGGCGTCAGCGTCATCACACCGCCCAGCGGCGTTCCGTTCGCCGTCCACATCGTGTACGACTCCGAGCCGTCCGCCTGCTGGAAGGGTTGTGTCCCCCAGCCGAGCACCGCCGTGTAGAACGTGATCGCGGCGTCCGGATCCGGCGTCATCAGGTCATACCAGAGGAATCGTCCCTGGATCGCGCTGGTCGCGGGTACGGCGGGGACGCTGAGCGGCGTGGCGGT
>DASURJ010000825.1:0-22226 GCA_036280115.1 Gemmatimonadaceae bacterium | reverse complement strand
GTCGGGCGTCGGCTGGAGTTGCGCGGTCGCCGGCCGATCGCGTTCCCACGCCGGCAGCCAGAGCGTGAACGTCGTCCCCTGACCGACCCGGCTCGCGACCGAGATGTCGCCCCCCATGAGCCGCGCGAACCGCCGACTGATCGCCAGCCCGAGCCCGGTTCCCCCACGCGCACGCGTGTGACTGTCGTCGAGCTGCACGAACGGCTCGAAAATGGTCTCGAGGTTTTCCGGCTCGATACCGATCCCCGTATCGCTCACCGAGACGCAGTGCCAGGACCCGAGCCGCGCGGGCGCGAACGGGGACTTGCCCTCGAACCGCTCGCACCGCAGCGAGATCGCGCCCCCGGGGCGCGTGAATTTCACGGCGTTCGCCAGCAGGTTCAGGAGGATCTGGCGCACGCGCCGCTCATCGCCGGCGAGCTCGCCGAGCGTGTCGGTGCATCCGCTCGCGTCGATGGCGACGCCGGCGTTGGCAGCCTGTGGGCGAACGAGGGCGACAGCGGCGTTCACCACGCGTCCCGAGCTGACCGGTCCAACCTCCACGCGCATCTGCCCCGCCTCGACCTTCGCGATGTCGAGGACTTCCTCGATCAGCCCCAGAAGGTGCCGCCCACTCGAGCGCGTCCGCTCCACGAAGTCGCGCTGTGCCGGCTCGAGCTGACCCGCGAGCCCGTCGAGCAACAGCGACGCGTACCCGAGGATCGCGTTGAGCGGCGTGCGCAGCTCGTGCGACATCGTGGCGAGGAACGCTGACTTCGCTCTGTTCGCGGCCTCGGCGGCGAACTGCGCGGCACGCGCGGATTCCGCCGTCGCCGCGAGCTCGGCGTTCGCACGACGGAGCGCCTGGACGGTGAGCTCGAGTTCCCCCGCTGTCGCCTCGAGCTCTCCCGTCTGTGCTTCGAGCTGTCGTCGGTAGGTCTGGAGCGCGTCCGCCATACGGGCCCGCGCCACCGCCGGCCCGGCGCCCGCGGCCACGAGCTCGAGCAGGTAACGCTCGTCGTCCGAGAAGCGGCGAGGCGTGCGCGACGCGGCGTACACCACGCCGACGAGCCGGCCCTGGTCGGTCACCGGGACTCCGAGCAGCGACGCGATCTGCTCGGACGCGAGGACGGCCGACACGTCATCCACCGTCCTGAAATCAGGAATGACGATCGCTTCGCGACGCTCGGCGATCCGGCCAATGACCCCGCGCCCGATCTGCACACGCCGGGGTGTCGGTCCGACCGCAGCGCTCCCTCGCGAGGCCTGAACGACGAGCACGGGACCGTTGTCGCTTTCCTCGACGAGAAGGAGGGAAACGACATCCGCGTCGAGCGCTCGCTGAATGCCCGCGACGAGCGCATCGAGCGCCGCATGCAGCGTCGGTTCGCGAATGACGGACTCGGTTATTCGCAGTGCCGCCGCGAGGCGGGACGGGCTCCGCTCGGCGAGCTCGCGCGCGAGGCTCTCGGCACCGGAAGTCGTACGATGACGATCGTCACCGGGCCGGATAGGGTCCTGCAAGGCCCGAGACGGGTCAACGGGGGACGGCATTGGTTAGGACATCGGGGAACGCTGGATCTGCCAGCCTGCCGCGGGCGAACCGGCTACCGTCCGGTAGTCGGTTCGGCGCGTCGTCGTGACGCGCGCAAGAGTCCGGCCGCGGTGCACCACCGGTCCGTAATTGTACGGAAGCCACCCTCCGTACCGTCCCGAATGTCGCCGATTCCCTGGCCCACGTAAGGTAGTAACGCCAACACGTTGAGGGTGTTCCGCCGATTTATGCCCAGTCGGTGAAGCGCCCGCCGGCGAGAAACGCTCGTTCGGTTTCGGGGAACCCGTACTGGGATCTGAAATGTCAATTCTGCGTTCGGCGCGCTCACGGATGAGTCCGGTGGCGTCACGCATTACACCATTGCGTCCGTTTCCACGGACCGCCGCGGCTCTATCCATCGCCCTCGGCTCGTGGCTTCTCACCTCGACCGCCACGCGAGCGCAGACCCCCCGCGACTCGGTCGCCCGCGGCGATACGACGCGCGCGGACTCCTCCCGGAGGGTGACCTCGCTCCGCCAGGTCACGGTTACCGCCACGCGAACGGCCACCGACGTCTTCAGTTCGCCGAGGCCCGTAACCGTCATCGACTCGGCGGCCATGCGAGAGCGGCTCGTCAATACGCCCGTCGACGCGTTTCGCGAGCTGCCCGGGCTGGACGTGTCCGGCGTCGGAACGAATCAGATCCGCCCGACCATTCGCGGGCTCGGCGGGCAACGGATCCTGCTGCTCGAGGACGGGCTCAGACTCAACAACTCGCGGCGCCAGCAGGACTTCGGTGAGCTGCCAGCGATCGCCGGCCTGAACGGCATCGACCGTGTAGAGGTCGTGCGTGGTCCCGCGTCCGTGCTCTACGGAACCGACGCGATCGGCGGCGTGGTGAACATCATTACGAGCGGGCTTCCCGCGTCCGGCAGCGAAGGGGTCCGCGGGTGGGCCGGGTTCCGCTACTCGACCGCCGACAAGCAGCAGACGCCGAGTGGTGGGGTGCAGGGGCGGTTCGGGCGGTTCGCGTTCCGCGCGACTGGCGCGTATCGCGAGACCGAGCCCTACGAGGCCCCATCGGGCACGTTCGGCGACATCACGCTCGCGAACGACGCGAAGGTCCTGGACACGGGTGTTCGTGACTTCTCCTACAACCTCCTGGCCGGCTGGGACATCGGTCGAAGCCAGACGGTCTTCGCGCGCGCCGAGCGGTACGAGGCGCAGAACGCCGGGTTCGGGTACGTCGCCAACGAGGACCTGGGCGCGGCGGGCGACCCGACCATCCAGATCACGTACCCGGACCAACAGGTCCAGCGGTACTCGTTAGGTTGGCGGGCGCGGGCCGTCGGCTCGCCGGTCGCCGACCGCGTCGAGGTCACGACGTACCTTCAGGACAACACCCGTGACCTGCACCTCGACGTCTTCATTCCGTTCGGCGGCGGCCTTCCCCCGACGGCGGGTGTCACGTCCGAGCAGCGGAACTGGACGGACATGCGGACGATCGGCTTCCGCGCCGAAGCGACGAAGGTGGTCGCGGGGCGGCATCTCTTCACGTACGGCGCCGACGCGTTCCGCGACCGCTCGGACAACACGGACTCGAGCCGCACGGTCGTGACCGGATTCGGCCCGCCGCAGACCGAGATCAGCACGCGCCCGCAGATCCCGAACGCGTCGTTCCGGAGCGCGGGTCTCTTCGCGCAGGGCGATCTCCGCCTGCACGATCGCGTGTCGCTCATCGTGGGTGGCCGCGTGCAGGACGTCCTCGCGAAGACGCGTGAAACGGCCGGGCTGAGCGAGCCGGAGTTCGAGAGTCGCGAGCGCACCGTCGTTGGCACGGCGAACGCGCTCGTGCGTGCGGCCCCGGGCCTCAACCTCATCGCGAGCGTGGGGCGTGGATTCCGCTCGCCGAACCTCGTCGAGCGATTCTTCGACGGACCGACGCCCGAAGGTGCCGGCTACCAGCGCCGAAACCTCGAGCTCGACCCCGAGACGAGCGTGAACGTCGACGTGGGCGCGCGATGGCGCCGCGGCACCGTCTACGCCGAGGCGTTCGCCTTCCGCAACGACGTGCGCGACGGCATCGCGATCGAGGCGACGGGCGACTCGGTTGGCCGGCTCCCCGCGTTTCGCAACGTGAACGTGGACAAGCTGCGCTTTACCGGGTACGAGTTGGCCGCCGGAGTCCGTGCGCTCGAGACCATCGACCTCGAGGCGAGCTTCACGCGTCTCGACTCGAAGAACGTCACGGACCCGAACAGCCCTGTCGGCGACACGTACTCGTCGAAGGTCGGCTTCAGCGCCGACTGGCGGCCGTTCGGCGACCGGATTGCCCTCGGCTACACACTGCGCCATAACGGCGAGCGGAAGGACTTCATTGTCGGCGACAGTCCCATCGGCGCCACACTCCCGTCCTTCACGGTGCACGGGTTGCGCGGCCGCGCGACGGTGCTCGAGCGCGGGCGCAATCGCACGTGGCTCGTCGTCGCGGTCGACAATCTCACGAACGAGCTCTACGCGGAGGCCGCCAACGCATCGTTCTTCCGCCCGGAGCCGCGCCGCAGCGTGAGTACGTCGCTCGTGGTCGAGTTCTGACGGTCGCCGATGCGGAGCGCCGTTCACTTCGTTCCGATCATCACGACCGTCGTGTCGTTCGCGTTCGCGGGCGTCGTTCTGGCGCGATGGATGGATCGGCGGTCGCCGCACCTCCTCTGGTGGGGCATCGGGATGTTGACGTACGGCGCCGGCACGATCACCGAATCGACGACCACGCTTCTGGGATGGAGTGAGCCGGTGTTTCGCGCCTGGTACATCACCGGGGCCCTGCTGGGCGGCGCGCCGCTCGCGCAGGGCTCCGTCTATCTCCATCTCGGGCGTCGAACCGCCGATCGCCTGACGGTACTGCTCGGCCTGGTAGTAACGATCGCTGCGGCGTGTGTGTTGGCGTCGCCCATCGACCACTCGCTCGTGGAACCGTTTCGATTGACGGGTCGGGTGTTCGAGTGGCAATGGGTGCGCCTGTTCAGCCCGTTCATCAACCTCTACGCGGTGGTGTTCCTCGTTGGCGGCGCGGTCGTGTCGGCGCTTCGCTATCGCCGCGACACCGAGACCTATTATCGCTTCCTCGGGAACGTGTACATCGCGGCGGGTGGAATCCTGCCGGGAATTGGCGGCGCATTCACGCGCTTCGGTCATACGGAAGTCCTCTACGTGACCGAACTGCTCGGCCTGCTTCTGATCTTCGTTGGCTACCGCCTCAATACGCGCCCCCGCTCGGTCGCCGTGGTTCGCGAGCTTCATGCGGCGTGACTCCCCGGCAGGCGGAGCACAGGACGTCGTCGAAAGCTCCCTCTGGCGGTTCGTCCGCTCACGCCACTGTCACGTGCGCGTCGCTTGCTCGTGCGCCGGCCACCGGTGACGTTTGCCGCCGTTGCCGATGGCTGATGGCTGATGGCTGTAGTTTTTCGGCCCACTTACTGCTAAGGTTCGCCCCACGACCTAGCTGATTGGATCGTGGCCACCAGTACACCCCCCGCGAGAAGAACAGGACTCCTCGCGCGCTTTCTCACGCGCGCAAAGAACGGCGCCCAGGAGAGGCTCGTCGGCCCCATTCGGGGCGAGCTGCTTGGTGCCGAACGCCTTGCCGAGCATGCGCGCGCGGTCGCGCGTCGGCAGCGGGTGCGAACGCCGGGACGAACGCGCAGGGTCCCGTTGCTCGAGCGACTCGAGGAGACCTACGACATCCTTCTCGAGGCTCGCGATGTCCTTGGCGACGCGGCGGACGAAGGCATCGACGTCAGCCCCGCGGGCGAGTGGCTACTCGACAACTTCTATACGGTCGAGGAGCACATCCGCGAGATCCGCGCGACGTTGCCGCGCGGGTACTACCGCGAGCTACCCGAGCTGTCCACGGGGCCACTCGCCCGTTTCCCCCGCGTCTACGAGATCGCGATCGAGCTGATCGCGCACACCGAGGGACACCTCGACCTCGCGAACACGGAACTGTTCGTTCGCGAGTTCCAGAGCGTCACGCCGCTCAAGATCGGCGAGCTGTGGGCCATCCCCGCGATGCTCCGCCTGGGGCTCATCGAGAACATCCGCCGCATGACGCGGCGGACGGTCTCGCGCCTCGACGAGGTTCGTGCGGCCGACGCGGCGGCCGAGCGGCTTCGTGCGGCGAGCGAGGACGGCCAGAAAGCGCTCGCGGCCGCGCTCCACGATTTCGTCGATCACACGCCGAAGCTGTCGGCCACCTTCGTCGCTCGCTTCCTGTCGCAGATCCGAAACTATCAGGCGACGTTCACCCCGCTCGTCTGGCTCGAGCAGTGGATCGGCGAAGACCTGATGAGCGCCGAGGAGGCCGTCGCCCGCACGAATCAGCGGGCGGCGCTCACGCGCGTCACGATCGCCAACAGCATCACCAGTCTCCGCACGATCGCGCGGCTCGACTGGAACAGCTTCGTCGAATCGCAGAGCGCCATCGAGCGCGTGCTGCGCGCCGACCCGTCAGGCGATTACCCGCTCATGACGTTCAACGCGCGCGACCGATACCGCCACGAGGTCGAGCGGCTCGCGAAGCGAACCGACCGAAACGAGGCAGCGGTCGCCGAGCTCGCCGTGACGCTTGCCGGGCGCCAACCCGCCGAAGGGCCCGCCCGCCGCCGGCGACACGTGGGCTACTGGCTCATCGACGACGGGCTTCCCGAACTCGAGGCCGCAGTCGGATACCGGCCGAGACTGGGGGAGCGACTGCACCGCGCAGTCGTTCGGCGTCCGAACGCGGTGTACTTCCCGGCGATCACACTCATCACGCTCGCCACACTCGCCGCGTTCTTCTCGCTTGCCGGGCCAATCGGCATCGGCGGCACGTTGCTGCTGCTCATTGTCGGGCTCGTGCCGGCGAGCGAGATCGCGGTGAATGCCGTCAATCAGCTCGTCACGCTGCTGCTCAGCCCACGCCTCATCCCGAAGCTCGAGTTCCGCGAGCACGGAATTCCGTCCGAGTGGCGCACCGCCGTGGTGGTGCCGACGCTCATCGGGAGCGTCGACTCGGTCCGTGAGGCGGTGGAGCATCTCGAGGTGCAGTTCCTCGCCAACCCGGATCCGCGCCTGCACTTCGCGTTGCTCACCGACTTCCCGGACGCGCCGACCGAAACGCGGCCCGACGACGAGGCGATCGTCGCGGCCGCGACCGAGGGCATCGCGGGGCTCAACGAGAAGTACGCGAGGCCGCACGATCCCGCGTTCCACCTCTTCCACCGACCACGCCGCTGGAACGAATCCGAGGGCGTGTGGATGGGATGGGAGCGGAAGCGCGGCAAGCTCGCCCAGTTCAACCAGTTCATTCGCGGCGGCGCGCGCGACGCGTTCTCGCACATTGTCGGCGACCCGGCGCGGCTGTTCGACGTCAAGTTCGTCATCACGCTCGACTCCGATACCGTGTTGCCCCCCGAAGCCGCCAAGCTGCTCGTCGGGGCCATGGCGCATCCGCTGAACCGGCCCGTCTTCGATCCGCAGCGCGGCCGCGTGGTCGACGGCTACGGCATCCTGCAGCCGCGGGTTGGCGTGTCGCTCACGAGCGCGTACCGCTCGAAGTTCGCCACGATTCACTCGGGGCACCCGGGCGTGGACCCGTACACGACGGCGGTCTCCGACGTGTACCAGGACCTGTTCGGCGAGGGCTCGTACACGGGGAAGGGGATCTACGACGTCGACGCCTTCGAGCAATCGACCCAGGGGAGATTCGCCGAAAACGCGCTCCTGAGCCACGACCTCATCGAGGGCACCTATGCGAGGGCGGGGCTCGTCACCGACGTCGAGCTGTTCGACGATTACCCGACCAGGTACCTGACGTTCACGCGGCGAAAGCATCGCTGGATTCGCGGCGACTGGCAGATTCTGCGGTGGATCGGTGGGACGGTCCCTGGCCTCGACGGGCGGCCGAGTCCGAACCGGCTCTCCGCCATCTCGCGGTGGAAGATCTTCGACAACCTGCGGCGGAGTACGGTCGAGATCTTCCACCTGCTGCTGCTGGTGCTCGGCTGGACGGTGCTGCCCGGGTCGCCGCTGGTGTGGACGCTGGTGGTGCTCGCGGCCGTCGCGTTCCCGTGGGTGTTCAGCCTAACGCTGGCGCTGTTCCGCCCGCCGATCGACAAGTCGCTCTTCGCGTACTACGCGGCCGTCTGGCGCGACGCCGTCACGAGCGCCCAGCAGCTCGCGCTGACGGTCACGTTCCTGCCGCACCAGGCGGTCGTGTCCGGCGACGCGATCGCGCGGACGCTCGTCCGGCTCTTCGTCACGCGGCGTCATCTGCTGGAGTGGCAGACCGCGTCGCAGGTGGAGCGCGTCACGTCGCACAGTCGTCGCGAGGTGTGGCGGCGAATGATGCCCGCCACGGTCGTGACCGGCGTCGTGGTGATCCTGGTCGGGCTCGTTGCGTGGGAGCGCGCCGCGGCGAGCGACGCGGCAGGCGTCCTCCACCTGCCGACGCTCCTCACCCCGCTCCCGTTGCTCACGCTCTGGGCCCTGAGTGCCGCGGTTGCGCACGCCCTGAGCGCGCCCGCACTGCGCCGTGAGCTCCGGCTTGCCGCGAACGAGCGGGAGCGTGCGCTGCGGTATGCGATCCTGCACTGGCGGTTCTTCGAGCGGTTCGTCAGCGAGGGCACGCAGTGGCTCGCTCCGGACAACTTTCAGGAGACGCCGGAGCCGGTGGTGGCACTGCGAACGTCCCCCACGAACATCGGCCTCCAGATCCTCAGCCTTGCCAGCGCCTACGACCTCGGCCTCGTGACCGGAGGCGAGCTGGTCGAGCGGCTCGAGCAGGTGTTCCGGACGCTCGAGCGCATGCGCCGCTTTCGAGGTCACTTCTACAACTGGTACGACCTGGAGACGTTGGAGGTGTTGCAGCCGGCGTACATCTCCACGGTGGACAGCGGCAACCTCGCGGGGCATCTGCTCGCGCTCAAGCAGGCGTGCCGCGAGGTCATCGACGCGCCGCGACGGGATGCGGCGGTCCCCGAGGTGTTAGGCGCGGCGCTGTCGATCGCCCACGACGCATTCGCCGAGACGGCGAGCTCGGGGCGCGTGGGCGATCCGGTGCGATGGCAGGCCGTTCGCACGGCCGCGGCCACGATCCGGGCGACGCGTGCCGAGATCTCGGATGCCACCCTCACGATCGACGCAGTCCTCGATCGCGTCGCGACGGCGCTGGCCGGTGCGGAGGGGACGCTCACCAGCGCGGGATTTCATGCGAACGATGCGCTGGACGCACGCCAGTGGCTCGTGTGGATCTCGGTGCTCGTCGAGCGACACCGCGCCGAGCGCGCGCTGCTTGGCGCGGTGGCCGATGAGGCACCGCGCGACGCCGCGGCGGCGAGTGCCGTCGTGCACGATCGCGTGGAGCGACTGGCCGCCATCGCGCTCACCGCCCGGCGCTACGTGCTCGAGATGGACTTCTCGTTCCTGTACGACACGCGGCGCAAGCTCTTCGCGATCGGATACAGCGTCGACTCGGCGACGCTCGACAGCTCGTACTACGACCTCCTCGCGTCCGAGGCGCGCCTCGCGAGCTTCATGGCCATCGCGAAGGACGACATCCCGGTCGAGCACTGGTTCCGCCTCGGCCGGTCGCTGACGGCGTCGTCGCGATCCACCGCACTCGTCTCGTGGAGCGGCAGCATGTTCGAGTACCTCATGCCGCTCCTCGTGATGCGATCGTTCCCGTACACGCTGCTCGACCAGACGTACCGCGGCGCCCTGCGCCGTCACATCGAGTACGCCGGCGAACGGTCGGTGCCGTGGGGGATCTCCGAGTCGGCGTACAACATGCGCGACCGGCATCTGACCTATCAGTACCGCGCGTTCGGCGTCCCGGATCTCGCGCTCAAGCGCGGCCTCGGCAAGGACCTCGTGATCGCGCCGTACGCGACGGCCCTCGCGCTGCTGGTCGAGCCGCACGAGGCCATGCGCAACTTCGCCGTGCTCGAGCGTGAAGGCGCGTTAGGCCCCTACGGTTTCCGCGATGCCGTGGACTACACGCGCCCCGAGCCGGGCTCGACCAGGGCGGTGGTCGGCGCGTACATGGCGCACCACATCGGCATGAGTTTCGTCGCGCTCGCGAATGCGCTCGCCGATCACCTGTGGCAGCGTCGGTTCCACGCCGATCCGCTCGCCCGCGCCGTCGAGCTCGTGCTCCACGAGCGCATCCCGCGGCGGCTCGTCATGCAGGAGCCGCAGGAGAGCGACGTCGATGGCGGCCGCATCCCGACCGAGACCGAGAAGCCCGCGGTCCGGCTCATCGAGACCCCGGACACGCCGCAGCCGCGAGTCGGCCTGCTCGCGAGCCTGCCGTTCACCGTGATGGTGAGCAACGCCGGCGCCGGCTACAGCCGCTACGAGCAGCTCGCGATCACGCGCTGGCGGGCCGACGGCACTCGTGATGACTACGGGCAGTGGTGCTACGTGCGCGACCTGACGAGCGGCGAGGTCTGGTCGGTGACGCACCAGCCCGTGGGCAAGCGCGCGGACATGTACCGCGCGGCGTTCGCGACCGATCGCATCTCGTTCGAGCGCCGCGACGGCGATGTCGAGACGCGGCTCGAGCTCACCGTGGTCTCGGATGACATGGCCGAAGTGCGACGCGTGACGTTGCTGAACCACTCGAGCGTGGCGCGCGAGATCGAGCTCACGAGCTACGGCGAGATCGTCCTCGCGCCGCCGGATGCGGACCGGGCGCACCCCGCGTTCGCGAACCTGTTCGTGGAGACCGAATGGTGCGCGTCCGAGCGCGCGATCCTCGCGTCGCGGCGTCCGCGCGCGAGCGGGGAGCCGCGCCGGTGGCTCGCCCACGTCGCCGCCGTGGGGCCGGAGCTCGTCGGCGACGTCGCATTCGAGACCGACCGCGCACGGTTCGTCGGCCGCGGCCGCTCGGTGCGGCATCCCGCGGCGCTGGATGATCGCGGCTCGCTCAGCGGAACCGTCGGCGCCGTGCTCGACCCGATCTTCGCGTTACGCGTGCGGGTCCGCATCGCCCCGGGCCAGGCGGCGCGCGTCGCGTTCACGACGCTCGTCGCCGAAACGCGCGATCGTGCCGTGGAGCTGGCCGACCTCTATCGCCAACCCTACAGCGCGCAGCGCGCCCTCGACCTGTCGTGGACGCGGACGCAGGTGGAGCTGCGCGACCTCGGCATCACGCCGTCGGACGCGGCGCTCTTCCAGCAGATCGCCGGTCACCTCTTCTACTCGAACCCGCCTATGCGCGCCGCCGAGCAGGAGATCCGCGCGAACCAGCTCGGGCAGCGCGAGCTGTGGTCGATCGGGCTCTCCGGCGACTGGCCCATCCTGCTGGCGGCCATCGACTCGGCGGAAGGGTTGCCCACCGCGCGGCAGCTCCTGCGTGCGCATCAGTACTGGCGCCTCAAGGGGATGACCGTCGATCTCATGTTCCTCATCACGCGCGCGCCGTCGTACCAGCAGGAGCTCGCCGATCAGTTGCTCGCGACGGTCATGGGGTCGAGCGAGACGCACCTGGCTGACAGGTCTGGCGGCGTGTTCATTCGGCGCGCGGACACACTCGCGCCAGAGGCACTTCGCCTGCTGCGCGCGACCGCGCGCGTGCACATCGTCTGCGACGGGCTCGGGCTCGGACGCGTGCTCGATGTCCCCGAAGTCGCTGAGCGTGCGCCCGATGAGCCGGAACGCCCGCGGCGATTGTCCATGTTCTCGAACCGCGACTCGGGCATCGCGTCGTGGGATATGGGCGCCGCCCCGACCGATGGCGACCCGATGATGACCGGCGTCCTGGCACGCGCCGCCGCGTACGCGCGTGACGCCGCGCTCGATCTCGCCGAGAGCTTCGATCTCCCTGATTTCCGCCGCGGATCCAACGGCGACGAGGGTGACGCGTCGGACACCGCCGTCGCACCGCGGAAGGCGCCGCGTCGCCGGCCCGTGAGCGTGCGCGCGCTCCAGCACGGGCTGACGCAAACGCTCGATTACCAGATCCGGCTCGGCGCCAACGCGCTGCCGCCCGCGCCGTGGTCCAACGTGGTCGCGAACCCGTCGGGCGGGTTCGTCGTGACCGAGCGTGGCGGCGGATTCACCTGGGCGGAAAACAGCTACTTCTTCCGCCTGACGCCGTGGTACAACGATCCGGTCAGCGACCCCGCGACCGAGATCCTCTACGTGCAGGATGCCGACGGCGCGCTCTGGTCGCCGACGCCCGCACTCGGCAGCACCGCCGACCAGTACGAGGTGATTCACGGCGCGGGCTTCTCGACGTTCAGGCTCGAGCGAGGCACGATCGCGTCGGAGCTGACTGTCGCGATGGCGCCCGGCGATCCGGTGAAGATCACCCGGCTGCGGCTGACCAACCGGGGCGGCGCGCCCACGACGCTCGTGCTCACGAGCTTCGTCGAATGGGCGCTCGGCGTGCTGCGCGAGCACACCCAGCACCAGATCGTCACCGAATTCGATCGCGGCGCGCGCGCGATACTGGCGCGCAACTCGTTCGATGCGAGCTTCGCCGATCGGATCGCCTTCAGCTGGATGAGCGAGCCGCTCCACGGCTACACGGCCGACCGCCGCGAGTTCATCGGCCGCAACCGCGACCTCGCGTGGCCTGCCGCGCTCGATCCGGGCGTGCTGCTCGAGGAGGCGACCGGGGCCGCCCTCGATCCGTGCGCGGTGCTGCAGACCAAGCTCACGCTCGCCCCGAACGAATCGCGCGACGTGGTCGTCCTGCTCGGCGCCGCGCGAAGCAGCGAGGAGGTGCGCCGCTACGTCACTCGCTACGGCGCACCGGCGGCGGCGTCGGCGGCGGTCCAGGAGGGCCTGGATGACTGGCGTCGGCGCCTAACGACGATCACCGTGCGGACGCCGGAGCCACTCTTCGACGCCATGCTCAACCGGTGGGCGCTCTATCAGGCGCTCTCGTGCCGCATGTGGGGGCGATCGGCGTTCTATCAGTCGAGCGGCGCGTACGGGTTCCGCGACCAGCTGCAGGACGTGATGGCGTTCGTCTATCACGATCCCGCCATCGCCCGCGATCACATTCTCCGCGCCGCGTCGCGCCAGTTCGTCGAAGGCGACGTCCAGCACTGGTGGCACCCGCACACGGGCCGCGGGACGCGGACCCGCTTTTCCGATGACCTGGTGTGGCTTCCGTACGTCGTCGACCACTACGTGCGCACGACAGGCGATGACAGCGTGCTCGACGAAGTCGTCCCGTTCCTCGAGATGCGGCTGCTCGAGCCCCACGAGCACGAGGTCTACGACCTTCCCACGGTGTCCGAGCAACACGGGACGATCTACGAGCACTGCCTCAGAGCACTTCGGCGGGCGAGCACGGCCGGCGCCCACGGCCTCCCGCTCATCGGCGTCGGCGACTGGAACGACGGAATGAACCGCGTCGGCATCGAGGGGCGTGGGGAGAGTGTGTGGCTCGCGTGGTTCCTGAACGACACCCTGCGCGCCTTCGCCGACCATTGCGATAGCCGGGGCGACGGGGTGTCCGCGCTCGAGCTTCGCGCCACGGCCGATGCGTACGCGCGCGCGGCGAACGAGCAGGCCTGGGACGGCGCCTGGTACCGCCGCGCCTACTTCGATGACGGGACCCCGTTAGGCTCGGCGCAGAACGACGAGTGCATGATCGACTCGATCGCGCAGAGCTGGAGCGTCATCTCCGACGCCGGCGATCCCGACAAACAGGACCGCGCCATGGCTGCGCTCGACAAGTATCTCGTCCGGCGTGACGCACGGTTGATCCAACTGCTCACGCCGGCATTCGACAAGACGTCCAACGACCCCGGCTACATCAAGGGGTATCTTCCGGGCGTCCGTGAGAACGGGGCGCAGTACACGCACGCGGCCATCTGGGCGGTGCTCGCCACGGCGCTCCAGGGCGACGGCGACAAGGCATTGGAGCTCTACCAGATCATCAACCCGTTGACCCACGCGGTGACCCCGGAGGACGTCGAGAGATATAAGGTTGAGCCGTACGTGGTTGCCGCGGACGTCTATACGGCCGAGGGCCACGTGGGTCGCGGGGGGTGGACGTGGTACACGGGGTCGGCATCGTGGCTGTATCGCGTGGGGCTCGAGACCATCCTCGGCTTCGCTCGCCGAGGCGACACCCTGACGTTCGAGCCGTGCATCCCCCGCCGGTGGCGCGAGTACGGGATCGAGTACCGGCACGGCTCTTCCACCTATGCCATCACCGTGCGGAGCGGCCCTGGCGTCGGCCGCGAGGTCGCTCGGGTGACGGTCGACGGCGTGGAGCGACCCGACCGGAGCATCCCACTGGCCGACGATGGTCGGCGTCACGAGGTGGAAGTGGTGCTGGCGGGTTGAAGACCTTGTGACGAGCCGTTCGTCCTCGCCCTGAGGATCGCCCCGACACATGCGGTATGATTATCGGCGGCGAGTGGTTCGCTTGACAACGCTAGTCCCCCCGGCGAATTAGCGAGGCCCTCAACACAGCGGCCCGGGGTTCACGGGCGTTCCTCGATACCAGGAGATTCCACGTAGTGGTGTTGGTTCGCTGTCCTGCGGCGCTCCGTCGAGGTGCCGTCCTTTCTGTCGTGCTGACGTTTGCGCCTGTGGTGGGTTCGCTCCACGCGCAGGAGTTCACGCAGCAGGGCATGCTGGTCGCGCCGTTCAAGAGCGCGGACCGCAAGCTCGGCAACAGCGTTGCCGACGAGATCCGCAAGCGCGTGGAGCGGTCCGTGAGCAAGCGCGAGCTCGATGTCATCGACGAACGGTCGATGGTGACGGCGCTCTTCAATGCAGGATTCAGCGCGGACGACGTGCCGGACGTGTCGCAGATCCGCGCGCTCTCGCGCTTTCTGCGCGCCGACGAGTACGTCATGGGCACCGCCGCCAAGACGCCGAACGGCGTTCGCGTGACCGCGCGACTCATCCTCTCGCGCGACGTGCGCATGCAGCAACCGCTCCCCGACGTCGTGGACGGGAACCCCGACCGCGCCGCGGCGCGCATGGCGGCGGCGGTCGTGGAGGCTCGCCGCCAGCTCGTGCCCCAGCGGCGGTGTGAGAACTTCATTCGCGAAGGCAAGGGGAGGGAAGCCATCGAGGCCGCCCGCGAGGGAGTTCGGGCCTATCCGCGATCCACGCTCGCGCGTCGCTGCCTGCTCGCCGCGTACCTCTACGTGGGCACGCCCGCCGACTCGGTGTTGATGGTGGCCGGGGAGATGATGCGCGTGGACTCCTCGAGCTTCCACGCCATCGAGGGCGCCGCCCAGGCCTATGACGGGATGAAGATGAAGGACCGGGCGGCCGAGATGTGGCTCCGCCTCGCGCGCGTGGACACGATGGACATCGATCTGGGCGAGCGCGTCGTGGCGTCGCTTCTGTTCGGCGGGAACGCACAGCGCGCGGAGCCGCTGGTCTCGCGTCTCTCCGAGGCGGCGCCGGACCACATCGGGCTCATGCGGCTTCGCTGGCAGGTGTTGTTCGCGAATCGAACATGGAAGGAGGCGACACGCATCGGTGGTATCCTGCTCGCCACCGACTCGCTGTCGGCGAAAGACTCGACGTTCCTGCTGCGGCTCGCGACGGCGTACAAGTCGAACGACGAGGCGGTGCGTGCGGTCGAAGTTGCTGCCCGCGGGCTCCAGACCTTCCCCAAGGATCAGCGGCTCTTCTCCCTCTACGTGCAGCTCGTGCGCGGGGAGGCCGTGGACGGGCTGGCGAGAGGGCTCGAGGCGTTTCCGCAGAACGCCGAATTCAAGGTCATGCACGCGCAGGACCTGAAGACGCGGGGGAAGGCCGAGGAGTCGGTCGACGTCATGCGGCAGGCGCTCGCGCTCGACTCGACCATCGAGCACGGGCACCTGCAACTCGCGCGTGCGCAGGCGGAGCTCGGGCAGAATGACAGCGCGTTCGCGACGCTCAAGCGGGGGCTCGCGGCGGGAGAGGACAGTGCGCTCATCGCCCAGTTCGCGCTGGCGCGCGGGAACCAGCTGTATCGCGCCGCGAACAGCACGAAGGCGCGCCCCGACTTTCTGCTCGCGATGCGTTTCGTCGCGCTTGCCGATAGCGTCCGCGCGTCGCCGAACGCCAAGCTTCTCATGGGCGTCACCGCGTTCTCGGTCGCCCACAGCGCGGCCACGGACGCGCCGAAAACGAAGGATTGCGAGCTGAGCCGCCTCGGCTTCGACATGATCTCGGTGGCTCAACCGAACCTCGCCGCCGCCGCGGAGGTCGCGGGCGACGCGGTAAAGCAGTACCAGGACTACCTCACGCAGCTGCAGCCCATCTCGGCCAAGCAGGTCGAGGTGTTCTGCAAAGCAGAGACGGCGCCGGGAGATTCAGTCAGGACGCCATAGCAGACGACACCTAGAAAGGCGCTGGTTGCTGTTAGCTGGCACTGGTTGCTGCAGGGTTTAAAGGCGGAAACGCTCGGGAAGCCCCTTTACGACAGGGGGGCCTCCCGAGGGTTCTCGCTTTTTCACCCTGCAGCTACCAGTTCCAGCTAACAGCCACCAGCGCTGTTCTAGTAGTTCGCTTCCGGGTCGGTCGTGATGACTTAGCTTATGAGGCCATGTCTCACAGACGACGATTCCCGTACCTCCCGCCGCGCATCGAGGGACTCGCCGCGCTGGCGATGAACATCTCGTGGAGCTGGAGCCGGAGCGCCCGATCGCTGTTCGCCTCGATCGACGAGCCGCTGTGGCACTTCACCCGGCACAACCCGATCATGGTCCTGCGGCGCGTCCATCCGGAGCGCCTGAGCGCCGTCGCCCGCGACCCGCAGTTCCTCGAGCTGTACGACCGGCTGATGCGGAAGCTCGATCGCGAGCGGACGAACAGGGACACCTGGTTCACGAAGAACTTCCCCGACATCGCCGACCGGCCTATCGCGTACTTCTGCGCCGAGTTCGGGTTGCACAACTCGGTGCCGATCTACTCGGGTGGCCTCGGCGTGCTGGCCGGCGATCACTGCAAGGCCGCGTCGGACCTCGGCGTGCCGCTCGTTGGTGTCGGGTTGTTCTATACCAAGGGCTATTTCGACCAGCATCTGCGGCTCGACGGGTGGCAGGAAGACACCGACGAGAGCTTCGACCCCACGAGCGCACCGCTCGAGCAGGTCTTCGGGCCAGGCCAGAAGCCGTGGCTCGCGGTCGTGAACACGCACGGGCGCGACATCCACGTGGGCGCGTGGCGGATGATGGTCGGGCGCGTGGCGGTCTACCTGCTCGACACGAACCTCGAGGAAAACGACCCCGAAGACCGGGAGCTCGCGAGCAAACTGTACGCGGGCGGGCCCGACCTCCGGCTGCGACAGGAGTGGATTCTTGGTGTGGGGGGTGTACGGGTGCTCCGTGCCGTCGGCATCGATCCGGCCGCGTGGCATGCGAACGAGGGGCACGCGGCATTCATGCTCGTGGAGCGAGTGCGGGAGCTCGTCATGCAGGGCGTCGAGTTCGATGAGGCCGTGCGTCAGGTGCGCGCCACGAGCGTGTTTACGACGCACACGCCCGTGCCCGCGGGCCACGACAAGTTCGTCATGGACCAGGTGGCCACGTGCATGGGGCCGATCTGGGAGGAGATGAAGGTCGCGCGCGACCGCATCGCGGAGTTCGGCCGTCATCCCGTGGAGAACCACGGGGAGTTTCACATGACCGTGACGGCGATTCGCCTCTCATCGCACGTGAACGGCGTTGCGAAGCGGCACGGCGAGGTGTCCCGCGACATCTGGCGCCCGCTCTGGCCGGAGCGCGCCGCGGACGAGGTGCCGATCGGCAACATCACGAACGGCGTCCACCTCGCGACGTGGATGGCGCGAGAGATCATGGAGCTCCTGGACGAGAAGGCGGGCCGCGACTGGGGCGCCCGTCTCGACGACCCGGGGTTCTGGGATTGCGTCCTCGACGTCGACGACAAGGTGCTGTGGCGTGCGCATCATCGGCTGAAGCGCCTGCTCATGGGCTTCGTCCGAGAGCAGGCGCGTCGCCGATGGGCGCGCCAGTGGAAGGAGGCCGCGCACGTCGTGGGTGCCGGCACCCTGCTCGACCCGAACGCGCTGACGATCGGGTTCGCGCGCCGGTTCGCGACGTACAAGCGGGCGAGCCTCATCTTCGATGATCTGGAGCGCCTTCGCGAGCTCCTGGCGAACCAGCGCCGCCCGGTGCAACTCATCTTCGCGGGCAAGGCGCACCCGTCGGACAATCCGGGTAAGGAAGTTCTCCAGAAGGTTTACAACTTCAGTCGCGACCCGAGTCTCGAGGGGCGTGTCGCGTTCATCGAGGACTACGACCTGCATCTCGCGCACGTGATCGTGCAGGGCGTCGATCTGTGGATGAACCTGCCGCGCGTGCCGATGGAGGCGAGCGGCACGAGTGGAATGAAGGCGGCGCTGAACGGCGTGCCGCACCTGTCGACGCTGGACGGCTGGTGGCCGGAAGCGTTCGATGGGTTGAATGGGTGGGCGATCCCGACGGCGGCGCGCGGCACGGATGCCGACCGTGAGGATCTGGAGCGACTCTACATTCTGCTCGAGCGGCACGTGGTGCCGATGTTCTACGAGCGGAACGAGGACGGGGTGCCGACGGCCTGGGTGCAGAAGATGAAGCACGCGATACGCGTGGCCGGCTCGTTCTTCACGGCCCGTCGAATGCTGCAGGACTACGTGACGAAGTACTACGTGCCCGCAGTGTGCGGCGGCGCTGGGGATGACCCCCCGACGGCGTGATCGGAGTCGGGAATCGGGAATCGGGAATCGGAAGTGGGGCTGATGGCTGATGGCTGATGGCTGAGGCCTGCGGAGTAGTGACTTATGCGAACCAGGAACAACCGCGGCGTGGACGCGGAATCGATCGGCGATCAGATCGACGGGCGAGAGCGCACCACCATGTCCGATCGACCGGACGAAGGCGTGGCGTACGCCGCCGGGGCGGCCGCGCCGCCAGCTCCGCCGAGCTCCAACGAGGTCGCGGACGAGCGGGAGGTCGATTTCGGGCCGGCGCGAGTGACGCCCCTGCCTGACGACGCAATGCTGGCGATGGGATCCGAGGCGCTCGACCCGATCGCCGCGGCGGGCGCGCCGTCCGCTGCGCCCGGGCGCAGCGCGAAGGGACGGGCAGCCCCGACCCAGGGGACCGAGTCGGCGCCTCCCAACCCACTGCGGACGGACGACGGTCGAATCGTGTCGGTGGTACACGTCGTCGCGGAGCTCGCGCCGTTCGCGCGCACCGGCGGGCTTGGCGAGGCGGTCAAGAGCCTCGCGGAGTTCCAGTGTGCCTCGGGCATTCCGACGGCGATCGTCATGCCGCTCTATCGGCAGGTGCATGCCGTGGCGCCGAACCTCGAGCCGGTGGGCGAACCGTTCGTCGTGCAGCTCGGGCCGACGCAGGAGCTCGCGCGGCTCATGCAGATCGCGCCCGATCGCCGCGCGCGGGGCCGCAAGGAGCCGCGGGTGTACTTTCTCGATCACCCGCACTTCTTCGATCGTCCGGGTCTCTACGGCGAGAACGGGTATGATTATCCGGACAACCCGCGCCGCTATGCGTTCTTCTCGCTGGCCGCGCTTCTCGCCCTGCCGCGCATCGCGCCTGACGCGCCGGTCGTTCTGCACGCTCACGACTGGCACACGGCGCTCGCGTCGGTCTACCTGCGCACCTACTTCACGGGCGACGAGTACTATCGTCAGGTGCGCCCGGTGCTGACGGTGCATAACGCGGGGTTCCAGGGCCAGTACCCCGCCCGGACCTTGGAGGACACCGGGCTTCCGTGGGAGCTGTACAACTACCGGCAGCTCGAGTGGTACGGAAAGATGAACTTCCTCAAGGGCGGCCTGACGTTCTCCGACATGGTGACGACCGTCAGCCCCACGCACGCCCACGAGCTCCGCACCCCGTTCGGCGGCTTCGGGCTGCACGACACGTTCATCGGCCTTCGCGACCGATTCGTCGGGATCGTCAACGGCATCGACCAGCGCGTGTGGAACCCGGCCACCGACAAGCAGATCACGTCGCATTACACCGCCGAGACGCTCGACGTGAAGAAGAAATGCAAGGCGTCGTTGCAGCGCGCGTTCGGGCTCAAGCAGCGCGCGAGCATCCCCATCTTCGCCATGAGCGCACGCCTCACGTATCAGAAGGGGCTCGACCTCATTCTCGGCTACAACGATTACTTCGCGCTCGACGCGCAGTTCCTCTTCCTCGGGGCTGGCGAGCCGCGATACCAGGCCGAGCTGCGGGAGCTGGCGGGACGCGCCCCGGGGCGCATCGCGTGCGAATTCAACTTCACCGAACGGCTCGAGCATCGACTGATGGCGGGCGCGGACATGTGCCTCATGCCGTCGCAGTACGAGCCGTGCGGCCTGACGCAGATGCGCGCCCAGCGCTACGGCACGATCCCGGTGGCGCGGCGTGTTGGCGGGTTGGCTGATACGATCGAGGATGGCGTGACGGGGTTCCTGTTCGATGGCTACACGTCGGAGGAGTTCATGCACGCCGCGGTGCGCGCGCTGGATCACTACCACGACCCGGCGGCGTGGCGGGAGATGATGAAGGAAGCCATGTCGCGAGATTTTGGCTGGGAGCGATCCGAAGCCCGGTATCGGGACGTATATCGAAAGGCGTTAGGCGTCGGTGCGACGGCGTGAAAAACCCTGTTTGCTGTTAGCTGGCACCAGTGCCAGCTAATAGCGACCAGCTCGGTTCGTTCGCGCCGAGCCCCTGAATCGGCAACACCTATGGACTTCGTTTTTGCGCTGCACAGCCACCTTCCCTATGTGTTGAATCATGGGAGGTGGCCGCACGGGAGCGACTGGATCGCCGAGGCGGCGATCGACACCTACCTGCCGCTGATCGAGTCGCTCCGCGGGCTCGAGGCCGACGGCGTTGGGGCGCCCATCACCATCGGGTTCACACCGGTGCTCGCGAATCAGCTCGCGAGCGAGGGGTTTCGGGGCGAGCTCGAGGTGTACTTCGAGCAACGTCTCAGCCACTGCGATGAGGCGCCGGCGTCGCTGCGTGAGACCGGGGACACGTACCTCATCCCGCTGGTCGATTACTGGCGCGAGCGGCTCACGCGGCTGCGGGCGCTGTTTCGCGCGATCGACCAGGACATCGTTGGTGCGTTCCGCGACTTCGAGAGCCGTGGTCGTCTCGAGACCATTTCCTCTGCAGCGACGCACGGCTTTCTTCCGTTGCTCGCGCGCGACGAGAGCATCCAGCTGCAGCTCGACGTCGGCGTCCGGGAGCACCAGCGACTTTTTGGCCGGACGCCACGCGGCTGCTGGATCCCCGAGTGCGCCTACCGGCCGCGCGGTCCGTGGCAGCCGCTGCCTAACGCGCCCGAGACCGGTGTCCGGCCGGGTATCGAGGAGCACCTCGCCGATGCCGGCTATCGGTTCTTCTTTGCCGACGCGCACATGGCGCGCGCCGGGAGCCCTCTCGGTCTGTACGGCCAGGCGGTCGCGAACGAGCTGGAGCACGTCGCGTCTCCGGACGCGCGCTGGGAGGCGACGCGAACACCGTATCGCGCTTACCGAGTGAGTTCGGCGTACACGACCGAGACCGTCGTGGCATTCATTCGCGACCCGGAGTCCTCGGCGCAGGTGTGGAGCCGCTTCCAGGGGTACCCGGGCGACGGCCGGTATCTCGAGTTCCACAAGATTCGATGGCCAGGGGGGCTCAAGCTCTGGCGCGTCACGGGCAACGACGTGGACCTCGGTCTCAAGGAGCCGTACGACCCGGCGACGGCCAGCGCGATGGCGTCGGCACACGCGGCCCACTTCGCGAGCTTGCTCTCGACCATCGCCACGGCCAACCCGGCGCACAAGCGCGGCGTCGTCGTCGCGCCGTTCGACACGGAGCTGTTCGGGCACTGGTGGTACGAGGGCCCGGAGTTCCTCGCGAACGTCTACCGGTCGCTCCGGGCACAGCCGGTCGTCAGGCCCGTCACCGGTTCCGAGCATCTGGCGACGAACCGCGCGCGGAGCGGCCTCCGCCTCGCCGCGGGGTCGTGGGGGGCGAACGGCGACTACAGTATGTGGCTGAACGACCTGACGGCATGGACGTGGCCGAAGATCTGGAAGCTCGAGGACGAATTCTGGATGCTCGCGCGCGAGGCAATCGAGTTCCCGTCGGCGCACGAGGCGCTCGCACAGGCCGCACGCGAGCTGTTGCTCGTGCAGTCGTCGGACTGGCAGTTCATCATCTCCACCGGCGCCGTCACCGATTACGCGATTCGGCGCTTCAACGGCCACGCGGACGACTGCACGCGCCTCTGCGCAGCCATTCGCGATGGCCTCGCCGCCGGTGACATGACGAATGCGACGAACCTCGCGCTCGAGTTGCGCGCGCGGGACGATCTGTTTCCGAATGTGCTGGAGTCGGTCGTTGCCGTGCTGTCGGGAATCGGGAATCGGGAGTCAGCGGGAACCGGGAACAGAGAACCGGGAACCGGAGCACGCTCCAGCGCCGTCTCGGCAGTGCGCGGCTGACGCCCGCGTCGCTCGATTCCGGGTCCCGGTTCCCACCGTCCTTACCGACCACTCATGCGGTCAGTCGTTCTTCACGGTCACTTCTACCAGCCTCCGCGCGAAAACCCCTGGCTCGAGGAAGTCGAGCGCGAGGCGTCCGCGGCGCCGCAGCACGACTGGAACGAGCGCATCGAGCAGGAGTGCTATCGTGCCGTCGTGGCCGCGCGTGTGCTCGCCCCCGACGGGCGGATCAGCCGCATCGTCAAC
>DASURJ010000824.1:0-13849 GCA_036280115.1 Gemmatimonadaceae bacterium | reverse complement strand
GGCGTGCGAGCGCTCGCGCCGACCGCGGTGATGCTGCTGTTCGCGATCCTGTTCTTCAGCATCATGATCGATGTCGGGCTGTTCGAGCCGGCGGTGAAGCTGGTCGTTCGCGCCGTCCGCGGCGATCCGCTCAGGATTCTCGTCGGGACGTCGCTGCTCACGCTGTTCGTCTCACTCGACGGCGACGGGTCGACGACATACCTCATCGTCACGTCGGCACTGTTGCCGCTCTACAAGCGGCTCGGTCTCAGTCGGCTCATGCTCGCGAGCGTGATCATGCAGGCGGGCGGCGTGATGAACATTCTGCCCTGGGGCGGCCCCACGGCGCGCGCGGCCGGTGCGCTTCGCATCGACGCGAGCGAGATCTTCGTGCCGATGATCCCGGCGATGATCGTGGCGGCGGCGTGGGTGGTGTTCGTCGCGTACCTGTTCGGCAAGCGCGAGCGCGCGCGACTCGGCGTATTGAGCGAGACGACCATGGATCTGATCGAAGACGAGCTCGTGCACGACGAGGCCGGCACGCCCGAAGCCGCCCTCCGACGGCCGAAGCTCATGGTGGTGAACCTCCTGCTCGCCGTGTCACTGCTCGTGACGCTCGTCGTGGGGCTCCTCCCGCTCCCGGTGTTGTTCATGATCGCGTACGCGCTCGCACTCATCATCAATTACCCGACGATGGAGGAGCAGAAGGGGCGACTCGAGGCCCATGCGGCGAACGCGGTAGCGGTGGCGTCGGTGATCTGCGCGGCGGGGATCCTTACGGGCATCATGAGCGGCACGAAGATGATCGACGCGATGGGCAACAGCGTCGTCTCGATGGTGCCGCCGAGCCTGGGGCCGCATCTCGCGATCGTGACGGGGCTCCTGAGCATCCCGTTCACCTTCTTTCTCTCGAACGACGCGTTCTACTTCGGGGTCTTACCGATCCTCAATCAGGCGGCGTCGGTGTACGGCATCAGTGCTGCGGAGATCGGGCGGGCGTCCATCATCGGCCAGCCGGTCCACCTTCTCAGTCCGCTCGTGCCGTCCACGTATCTGCTCGTGGGGCTCGCTGGAGTGGAGCTCGGCGATCATCAGCGGTTCACGCTCAAGTGGAGCTTCCTCACGTCGATCGTGCTGCTCGTCGTTGGGCTCGCGACCGCGGTGATCCCGCTCAGCGGAGGAGGGCGGTGAGGGCAGCATGTCATTCCGAGCGCAGCGAGGATCGCTGCTCTACCGACAGAGGGATTCAGATCCGGGATGAGGAAGAACACCAGACGCAGATTACGCGGATTCTGCGGCCATCTGCGTCAGGTCATCTCAGACTCTCCCCGTAGACCGAACGGCCCCTCTGCCGGGATGCCTGCGATTCCTCGCTGCGCTCGGAACGACGGATGTTCTCGGCGGGATGACAGGCAGCACGACGTGCGACGGCCGACCGGCGTCGAGGTACACGCGGTTCGTCGCCACGCGTACCGACGTAGCCCGCGCTTCGGGCTCGCCGGTGTTGGGGTTGACGTCGAAGTGCGGGAAGTTGCTCGACGACACGTCGAGTCTGATACGATGCCCGCGCGCGAACACGTTGCTCGTGGGGAACGCGCTGACGCGGATCGCGTATACCGTCCCCGGCACCATGAGCGACGGCCGCTCCCACGAGTCGCGATAGCGGACCCGAAGAATGCCGTCGGTGATGTTCATGGCGAATCCCTCCGGGTAGTCGGCGTTAGGCGGGTACACGTCCACGAGCTTGATCGTGAAGTCCGTGTCGGGGCAGTCCGATGAAATCCACAGGTTCGCCGCGATCGGCCCGGTCACCTCGACGTCGGTCTCGAGCGGCGGCGTCTGGAACACGAGCACGTCCGGCCGTTCGGCGAGCGGGCGATAGGGCTCTGTGGACCCGAAGAACCGCGGACCCTCGCGCTGATCGAAGGCGCCGCCGACCATCACCGGCTGCCCCGACGTGACCGTGCCACCAATCGTCGGTACCGGTTTCGCCGGATCGAACCGGTACTCGCGCCACGCGTCCGGCGCCGCCGGCACCGACGGGGACAACGAGCCGTCGCGACCGAGGTGGTACGGAGTCCACCGCGTATCCGGGATCGGCCAATCACGTTCCGATCGCCACCGTCCGCCGTGATCGAGACGCCCCGCGGCATTCCTGCGGCCACTGCCACCGCCCATGACGAAGATGCGGACGGGCGGCTCCGCATCCACGCCATTCCGCTCGCCCTTGAGCCATCGATCGAACCATCGCGCGCGAAGCGTGAGAAAATCCGTCGCGACGTTCCCATCCAGCGTCGCGGCCGGCCCGAAGTCGACGTCGCCGACGTACGTCAGTTGCCGGTCACCATGCGTCCACGGCCCCATGATGAGCCGAACAGGACCGCGCTTCCGCTTCGACAGGCCGACGTAGTTGTCGGTCGCCGTCCGCGCGTACGCGTCGTACCACGATGACATGTGCACCATTGCCGCGTCGACGTACCGGTCATAGAACCCCTCGGCGTAGATGCCGAGCTGCTTCCAGTAGTCGTCGAAGACGCCGTGCTCCCACTGCTCGAAGAGGTAATCCTCGTATTCGGGCGCGAGCGTCACCGGCGAGCTGCCGCGGCGCCACGGCAGGCGGCGGAACCAGTCTCGGATGTCGATCGCCCGCATGGCCGCGAGCTTCGCCGGATCGCGGCGAATCTCGGGGCTCTCGAGCGCCTGATTGAACGCCCACGTCGCCTGCTTGAGCTCGAATGCGCCGCCTTGCCGAATGCCACCCTGGTACGCGTTCGAGAATCCGCCCGAATCGAGGAACATGGCGGTGACACCCGGCGCACCGGCGCTGCCTAACGCTCCCTGCGTGTGCGCCGCGTACGACAGCCCCATCGTGCCGATCCGGCCGTTCGACCACGGCTGCTTCCCGATCCACGCACACGTGTCGTACCCATCGTTCCCGTCGCTCAGGTACTTCACGAACTCGCCTTCGGACTTGTAGCGTCCCCGGCAATCCTGGTAGACCACGGCGTACCCGCGCCGCGCGAAGAACGCGGCCACCTCGGCGCGACCCATCGGCGTCGGGTTCGACGGCGTCCGCTCGGAGCGACTCGGGGCGGTCTTGTTGTACGGCGTCCGCTCGAGAATCACCGGGAATCTCCGCTGGCCGCCCTCTGCGGGGCCAACGGGGATGTAGATGTCCGTCGCGAGCCGCACGCCGTCGCGCATCGCGACCATCACGTCGCTGTGGAGCGTGTAATCCTGCGAGCGCTCCGGCGGCCCGGACGCGTCGATCCGGCGCGCGACAGCGAGCAGGCCGAGGGCGCCGAGTAATTGGGTCGCGAAGGCGCGGCGACTCGGGCGGGGATCGTCAGGGTGCATGTCGCGTCCGGGAGTTGGATTTACAGGATACCTGAAACCGGAGTGTGCACCGCGCTGGTGGCTGTAGCCAAGGAGCTGGGGCTGTTGGCTGGTGCTGGTCGCTGCAGAGGAAACGGCCTGCGCGTGTAAGGCCTGGCGCGCCGCGGCCGGTCGGAACTACGATGACGCGGAAAAAGCCGAAACGGCCGGCTCCGAGCCGGATCGCGCGAGTCGGCATCGCGACAGGTCGAGGTGGGGAAAGGCAGGAGGGGGATGGACAGGATGAACAGGAGACCCAAGATGACTCGGGCGGCAGCAGGGTCGCTCGCGCCATCGGCCTGATGAAACGAGGGGAACGGCCGCCCGGGACGCCCCGCCGTTCGCACTTCGCACTTCGCCGTTCGCACTTCGCCGTTCGCGCTTCGCTGTTCGCGCTTCGCCTTTACAAATCCGACCTACCTCCGCTCGCTCCGTCCCAGAAAATCCGGCAGGCCGTGGACGTGGTCAATGTGATCGGGGCCCGTGTTGCCCGCAAACCCGAGGACCTCGAACCGGCCCTCACGCACCTCGCTCAACTGCTGCATCCCGTTAGGTCCCCAACGGAGCACCGGGGTTCGCCGGAGCCCGAGTGTCTGCACGAGATAGTCGGCCGTTTCCGTCGTACTCGCGAACGTGCCGGGGAAGATCTCCGAGTGTGTCACGACGAACTGCTTCTCGCCGCGCACCGCCGAGCGGGCGTAACGAACGAACACGTTCAGGTTCGTCGTGTCGAGCGCGCCGCCCTTCGCCACCACGGTCCCTTCGGGGACGTAACTCGTGTGAAGCCCGTCGAGCAGCAGCACGGCGTCCACCGCGTCGAAGTGTCGGGCGTCGCGGAGGACAGCGCGGATGGCGCCGTGGCCGGCGCTGAAGCCGACGAGTGTCACCCGCGAGAGCGAGACCGGGCGCGCCAGCTCGGCCGCTGCCTCCCGCGTGATCTGCGCGAGGAGCGAATCGTACGCCCCGGGAACGCTGAACGTGCGGTCGTAGACGCCAGAGCCCGGGCCGAGGTTCACCGTCGCGACAGCGGACGGGCCCCGGAGCTTCGACACCGCGGTTTCGGGGATGAACGATGCGCCATGAAAGAACACCACCAGCCGCAACCCAGCCGCGCGCTCGGCGCCTAACGAAAGAAACAACTGGACGGGCTTGTCCAGCGGACCGATGAACGAACGGCGCCTGCCAGGCGGCTCCTGCTGCGGAATCCGCCCATGCGCACGCGTATGCTCGACCATCGGCGACGGGTTCTGCGGCGCCGGGGGTGGAACAGTGGGCGTCTGGGCCGACGCGCGAGCACCAACGCTCATCAGCGCCGACACCATGAGCGGAAAGAGCGTCGCAGGCGACCGATGCACGCGCGGTGTGGCGCTCAGGTTGATGCCGATGGCCGCTGCATCTCGCCGAGCATGGCGCGATCCTCGGCGAGCCGCTGCTGGAGAAGCACGAGTAGCTCTTCCTCGCGCTGCACGAACTGCACGAACGCGTTCACGGCACGAGCGCCCATGATCACGTCCATGTCGTGCGGCCCCATGGGCAGATCCCGGTACGCGGCCATGCGCTTCGCAACCGCGTCGAGTTGTGCGGCGATGAGGCGATGGGCGTCCGCGATGTCCTGATACGCCTCGTGCTCACGTTTCGCGTCGGCGTCGGTCAGGTCGAGCGATGCCTGGTGCGCCATGAGCACTTCGCTCAGTGCCGCGGCAACGGCGCCGAGCGCCGCGGGGAGCGCGGAGCTGCCGGCGAGGCCCTTGCCGCAGGTGGGTTGATCGTCCATCAAATCTCCGGTCGACGTCTCAGGGGTCACGGCTCGCCGTACGCGAGCTTGTCCATGAGTTCCGCGAACTGCGGCCAGCGAAGCCGCTTGCGAATCTGCCGTTTCCCGCCCTTCCAGTAGAGTGATCCGCGGCCGATCTCCAGCTCGCCGATCTTCTCCCCTCGAGCGCTGATCTCGACGTGCAGGCTCGTGCCCGCCTTCGAGAGCTCGTGCACGGCCAGTTGCGCGCGCACAACATGGACGCGAGTGAACTCCGGCCTGCGTCGCGATCGTCGGGTCGCCATACGCCCTCCGGTTGGTGTACAATAAAAGCTGGCACAGGGCGCGCGCGGGATCAACCACGGTCGTTAGGTATGCGTCACATCCGAATGACAGAGATCGGCCTCGGGGCGGTCGTGGGCCTGCTCGGCGTGGTCCCCGGCGCGGGGCGCGCGCAGACGCCGAATCGCAACGCGATGCCTGCCCTGCATCACGTTGGGCTCAATTCCGTCGATCCCGATCGGGCCATCGCGTGGTACCTCCGCGTGTGGCCGAGCGCGAAGCGCACCGTCGTGTCCGGGCAACCGGGCGTCGCTGGGGAGATGCTCCTGCTCTTCAACCGGGTCGACCGGCCGCCGCCCGGCGCGTGGCGGCACGACCTCCAGCGGTCGGAGCCACAGAGCGCGTTCTGGCACATCGGCGCGACGACGAACACGACGGACATGAAGCCGCGGCTCGAGGCGCTCGGCGTCACGCATCTGCCGCTGTTCACGTCTCCGGTCGATACCGTCGGCGTGTGGCGCTCGGGGCTCACGCCATACGCGGGCACGGTCACCGCGAGCCAGCTCGCGACCGCCCCTCCCGCGCCGCCGCGCGACGGTGGATTCAGTTACGTCGTCGGGCCTGATGGCGTGCTGTTCGAGTTCACGGGAGGACCGAACACACGCGATGCCCTCTCGCACATCCATTTCTACCACGAGCACCCGCTCTGCGCCGCGAACTGGTACGTCGCGCATCTCGGGATGGAGCTACCGCCGGTACGCGACTCGAGCGGCAAGGACACGCCACGCAAACCGTGGGATCCGTGTGAAGTCGCGCGCGGCGAACCGGGCTGGCCGTCACTCGAGCGCGCGGGCACGATTCGCCAGCCGTCGGGGGGCGTCCGGTTCGCGAACGGAGCGATGTCGTGGTACCCGCGTCAGTGTACCGGCGACCGGTGTGGGCGCGACCTTCCGCTCGCCGCATCGCGCGGCCAGGCGCTCGATCACGTCGCGTTCACGGTTTCGGATTTCACCGGCCTGGTCGAGCGGCTGCGTCGTGCGCGGGTGAAAGTGCTCCGCGAGCCCTACGCGTTCGGCGATGTGCGCGCGATCATGATCGAAGATCCGGATGGGCTTGCGATCGAGTTGATCGAGTCGCGATGAGCAGCGGAACTCATGACGGGGCCGACACGCACGTGGTGACGTCGCTACAACTCCCGTCGCAAGGCGCCCCATCGGCTCGATCCGTATTCCGCCTCGGGATGATAGCCGTTCACCGGATCCGTACACTCGATTGTGGGGCGTCCCGTGCTTTGCTGGTAAGCTGACAGCGCTGACAGCTGCTTGTCCTGGGCGACGGGAATGAACTTCGCACTGGCGTGAACTCAAACACTCCGGAGCCCAATCGTGCGTCACCCGATCTCTCCCCGCGTTCATGGAATTCTCGATTACGCAACGTCGGCTGCCGTCGCGGCCGCGCCGGCGTTGTACAACTTTCCGCCGAAGGCTCGAGGCCTCTTCGCCTCGCTCGCGGCGGGATACACCGGCCTGTCCGCTGTCACGAACTATCCGCTGAGCGCGAAGCGCCTGGTACCGTTCAAGGCGCACGGCGCGACGGAGGCGGCCATCGCGCTCGCGCTCCCGTTCATGCCGCGCGCCCTAGGGTTTCGGCGTCATCGCGCCGCGCGCAACCTCTGCTACGGCCTCACGGCCCTGACGTTCGTCGTCGCCGCCCTCACGGACTGGAACGCCGAGCGCTAGCGCCGCCGGCGCGATCGGATGACTCCGCGTTCTCGTCATCCGGGTCGCGCCGCGTCTCGGGATCGCCGTGGATGTCGATCGTCGGACGGCCGGCGCCGTCGGACGTGAGTCCGCCGAGGACGGCACCATCGCGCATGACGAGCTCGGAACCGCCGCTATCCTCATAGCCGGCAATCCCGCGGTCACCGCCGGCCCAGTCGCCGAGCGGGCGCAGCTCTGCGTTGCCCGGAGGGCGCTCGTCTCCCGAGATCGGATAAACGCCGGACCTCCCGACGTCATCTCGGCGCCCAGCGCCGCCGCCTGGCTGTCCGCTGTCGCGCTGCGCGATCGCCTCTGGCGAGCTCTTCGCGTGGACGTTGGGGTTCCCGTGTGTCGGCTTTGGTTTCGGTTGATCGGCGCGGTCGTTCGGGTCCGCCATCGGGACGATCTCGTTGCGTTCACGATCGCTCATTCCGACCTCCTGACGTCTTGATAGCGTCGCTGCCGTCGAGGCTGCCGCAGGCTCGGCCGGCGGGCGCCTGAAAAAACTCGCGCGGCGTCTCGTATGGGCCTGCAGGGGCCGCGCCATGTGGCGACGCAGTCCCCCTGATGGTCGCGAACGGCTGAGCTGCCTAACGACTCAGGCGACACAGTGTGACGTCTGTCATTCCTCGACTCCGGCCCTTCGGGCCTCCGCTCGGAATGACCGCTACGATTCCTCCGCAGCGGCAGACGCGGCGCAACACGAGAACCCACGTCCGTCTGTATCCGCCGCATCGACTGCCCGCTATACGAGCCGGACGCTCAACCCCGAATTCGGTCGCCCCAGTCGCACGGATGGCTCGGCTGCCGACTCTCCACGCAGCTGGTCCAGAACGTCGCGTGCGGCAAGGCGGTGTCCCTCCAGCTCCGCCGACTCGCGCCTCGGCTCATGCGAGAGCCGAGCGCGGTACACCTCCACGACCTGGCGGTTCTCCTCGACAGCCCGCAACGCGACCCCCCGCATGTAGTAGCGGTTGAAGTCGCCCTCGGCCAGCATTCGCGACGCCATCTCCGGCACCTTCGCCGTCGTCTGCCCGCCGCTCGCGGTCCGGCGCGGCTCCACGTCCACGATCAGATCGGATGCTCGCTCCTCCAGCCAGAGGTCATCGTAGTAGCTGAGCGCCTCGCGCAAGAGACGCTGGTACGAGTCGATGGCCGTCGGCCGCAGACGCTCGGACGCGTGGAACGTCCCCGCAGCGATGTCTCGGTCGAGCTCGGCGATGGCGTGGCGGCGCGTGATAGGATCGAGATTCTCGTAATGAAGAGGCATAACGAAAACGCGGCGAAGAGGATACCCATGTCACGCCGCATGACCTGGACCGTTCTGATGAGCAAGCGCCACGACGAGCGACCGCGAAACGAAGCAAGAAGAGAGTGTCGATTTCGCGTCCCGTCGTTCGACGTGTCTGTAGAGCCGTGCCTTGCCGCCGCAATGAGGCGGACGGGGCGGCATCAACCTGCTCACGTTACTGGAGACTCACCAATGCGATTCCTGTCGATCTACAAGGCACCCGAGACGAATACGCCGCCGTCGCCCGAACTGGTGGAGAAGATGGGTAAGCTCGTCGAAGAGTCGATGAAGGCCGGCGAACTGATCGCCACCGAGGGCTGTCTGCCGAGCGCGTTCGGCGCGCGCGTCCGGCTCGATCGAGGAAACGTGACGGTGACCGACGGGCCGTTCACCGAATCGAAGGAGCTCATCGCCGGCTTCGCGCTGCTGGAGGCGCGGTCGAAGGCCGAAGCAATCGAGATGGCCAGACGCTTTCTCTCGGTGGTCGGCGGCGGCGAGTGTGAGATTCGCCAGGTTCACACGGGCGAGGTCGGAGATGGAGCGGACGCCGTGGGTTTCTGTGCGCCGTCTGACGTGCCTATGACTGCCGCCTGACATCGCGGACTGGCGCCCGCGATCCGACGCGGGCGACAATGAAGTCGTTAGGGTTCCACTCGACTTCATGCGGAGGCCGTTCGTGACTCCTGTCGCCCGCAGCCTTGCCCACGCCGCTCGCCGACTTCGGCGGGCCCCCGCGTTCTCCCTTGCCGCGGTCCTCACGCTCATGCTCGGCATCGGCGCGACGACCGCGGTGTTCAGCGTCGTCAACGCCGTCGTGCTCCGGCCGCTGCCATACTCCAGGTCCGACCGGCTCGTGGACCTGTCGCACACGCTCGCGATATCGGGCGTGACGCGCGTGGACCAGTCGGATGCGACGTACCTCCACTACGCGAGCGCGAACCGCGTGTTCAGTGGCGTCGCCGCGTACCGGGTGACCTCAGTGAACGTCGGGGAGCTCCGCGGAGCTTCGACGCCTGAAGGGGCGCGCGCGGAGCGCATTGCCGCCGGGCGCGTCACCGCGAGCACGTTCTCGGTGCTTGGCGCCACGCCGCTCGCGGGGCGTACACTCGCCGAGCGTGACGACGTCCCCGCCGCGCCGCCAGTGGTCGTGATCGGGCAGCGGCTCTGGGAGCGGAAGTATGGTGGTGACCGATCCGTCGTGGGCCGCACCCTCGAGATCGACGGGGTCGCGCACGAGGTCGTGGGCATCATGCGCGCAGACTTCAGCCTCCCGTCGACGCGAACGGACGTATGGGTCCCGCTTCGGCTCGACCCGGCGAACACGGCCTCCGCCGCGTTCGACTACCGCGGCGTCGCGCGCCTGAGGGATGGCGTGTCGATCGCGATGGCGTCGGCGGACCTGCAGCGCCTGTTGCCCGAAGTTCCGGTCGTGTTTCCGGGACGGTTGACTGTCGGCGCGATCGAGCAGACGCGAATGCAGTCGATCGTACGTCCGCTCCGCGACGTGGTCGTGGGCGATGTCGGCCGCGTGCTCTGGGTGGTGTTCGGCGCCGTGACGTGCCTGCTGCTCGTCGCGTGCGCGAACGTCATGAACCTCGTGCTCGTCCGCGCCGAGCAGCGTCAGCACGAGCTGGCGGTGCGGCGCGCACTGGGCGCGAGCCGAACGGAGCTCGTGCGCGATCAGCTGGCGGAGGGTGCGATTCTCGCGGCTGCCGGAGGTGTCTTGGGTCTCGCGCTCGGGCTCGTCGGCGTCCGGGTCCTGCGCTCGCTCGAGGGGGCCGTCGACATCCCGCGTCTCGCCGAACTGACTGTGGACGCGACGATGCTGATGGTCGCCGTCGGTGTGACGGTGTTGGCGATGCTACTCGTGACGGCCATCCCGGCGTTCCGCGCGGCGTCCGCGGCAGCCTGGACGGTGCTCGGCGACTCGGGGCGTGCGATCACGGCGGGTCGAGCACGGCATCGGGCGCGGCACGCGCTCGTCGCGGCGCAGATGGCACTCGCGGTCGTTCTCCTCACGGGCGCGGGGCTCATGGTGCGCAGCTTCGCTCGTCTCCGAGCCGTGCCGGTGGGATTCGAACCGGCGAACGTGTCCACGTTCCGCGTCGCGCTCCCGCGGGCGACGTACGGTGCGCCGGGCGATCCGGCGCGGTTCATCGTTCGCGCACTCGACGGAATCGCGTCGGTTCCGGGCGTACAGGCAGTGGCGGTGGCGTCGAAGCTGCCGCTCGTCGAGGAGTCGCGGCGCGACACGGCACTCTTCGTGGAGGATCGCCCGCTCACGCCGGGTACGATGCCGAACGTGCATCAGGTGTCGTTTGTGAGCCCCGACTACTTCCGCGCGTTGGGCGTTCCGCTGCTCGAGGGACGAGAGTTCGACGCCCCCGACCCGGCGCGCGCGCGCGACGAGGTGATCGTGAGTCGAGCGCTCGCTGACAGGTATTGGCGCGGCGAACCCGCGGTGGGGAAGCGCGTGCGTACGGGGCCCGTTGGCCCGTGGTACACCATCGTGGGCGTCGCGGGGAATGTGCGTGGGACCGGGCTCGACGAGCCGCCGGATGAGATGATCTACTTTCCTCTCGTCGTCGCGTTAGGCGGGGGCCAACCGGGCCGGCAGATGGAGCGTCCGTTGTGGACGCCGCGTGAGATCGCCTTCGTTGCGCGGTCGGATCGCGACCCGGCCGCCGTGTCCGGCTCGGTACAGCGTGTGGTACGGGCGCTCGACCCTGCCGTGCCGACGTACGCCACGCGATCGATGACGGACATCGTGGCGCAGGGGGCGTCGCGGACGTCGTTCACGTTGCTGCTGCTCGGCGTCGCCTCGGCGGTGACGCTCGTGCTCGGCGCGGTCGGGATCTACGGCGTGGTCTCCCATGTGGTGAGTCTGCGTACGCGCGAGGTGGCGGTTCGGCTCGCGCTCGGTGCACGGCCCGTGCAGGTGCGCCGGATGGTGTCGCGTCAGGCGATGGCCGTGGCTGGTGTGGGGATCGCGATCGGGCTTGCGGGGGCGTCGGCGATCACGAGCGTGCTCGGCGCGCTGCTGTATGGCGTGAGTCCTACCGACCCGGCGAGCATGGCGGGCGCGGCGGTGCTGCTGGCGACAGTGGCTGCGGTGGCGAGCTGGTTGCCCGCACGGCGGGCGTCGCGGTTGGATCCGGCGAAGGCCTTGCGCGCGAATTAGCTACGTAAGGGGTCAGAGTCCTAACGCATCCTTTTGTTTCATCGCGCCATCGGGCGGACGCGGATTGCGCGGCAACTGCCACGCGGAGGACGCGGGGGCACCTCGCGCGCCCAGGGCTCCTCGTGGCGGCCCGGTGGGAACTACGATGACGCGGATGACCTGGAAAGGGCCGAAACGGCCGGATGACGGCGTTGCACCGACGCCGCGTCGCGCGAGGCCGCGCCGCTTCGGCATCCAGAACGGAGGGGGGGACGGATGAGGGGATGAGAAGATGAGTGGGATCGCTCCGCGTCCGGGACGCGCCCGCTCTCCAGAGCCGTGAAGTGAGGGGGACCTGCTCCCGGGTCGAGCGGCGTCCCAAGGGAGCCGTTCCCCCTTCAGTCACGTTCCGGCGGGCGGAGCCTTGACCTACGTGGGATGATGTCGCTCATCCCCTCATCCCCCTCATCCGTTTCACCCCTCCGTTCTGGATGCCGGACCTGGCGCGAGACGCGTCCCCGCATCCGGCCGTTTCGGCCCTTTCCGCGTCATCGCCGTTCCGACCGGCCCGGGCGCGTCGAACGTAGGCGCGCTTGAATCGGAGAGGGCCAACAAACCAAGCGCGCGGTTGTCGATATTCGGCCGCGTCGTTCGACGCACAGGTAGAGCCACTCAGCGGGTGCGAAAAGATGTCCGCGCCCAGAACAGCTCGACCCTGGAGAGCCGACAATGCGACCAATCATTTCGCGGAAGAGCGCGCTCGCGATGGTGAGCGCCACCGCTTTGACCCCGATCTCCCTGTCTCGCACCCTCGAGGCCCAGACCGTCCCGGTTGCTGCGACCAAGGCGGCGCCCGTCCCATTCACCGTTGGCGAGCAGCTCGTCTATCGCGCCACGTTCGGGAAGCTGCGCGCGGGCACCGCGCGCATGCGCGTCGCAGGAATCGAGATCGTGCGTGGCAGACCCGCGTACCACGTCGTGTTCACGATCGACGGCGGGATTCCGTTCTTCCGCGTGCACGATCGATACGACAGCTGGATCGATGTCGAGACGCTCTCGTCACTACGGCATCGCCAGCAGATTTCGGAAGGTCGATATCGGCGCACGACGACGTACGAGATCTACCCGGAGCAGTCACTCTATCGGAAAAACGATGACTCGCTCACGGCGAGTGTGCCGAATCCGCTCGACGACGGCTCGTTCATCTACGCGGTGCGGGCCGCCGGTGTCGAGGTTGGTGAGACGCGCCGCGAGGACCGCTACTTTCGTCCCGATCGCAATCCAGTCGTGCTGACGGGCGTCCGTCGCGACGAGGTGAAGGTCCCGGCGGGCACGTTCACGGCGGTGGTGGTGTCGCCGACGATCCGCACGAAGGGGATCTTCTCCGAGGGCGGGGAGGCTGAGGTGTGGTTCTCCGACGACGAACACCGGTATCCGTTGCTCGTGAAATCGCGCTTCGCGGGGTTCGGGCTGACACTGACGCTTCAGTCGATCACGTCAGGTGACGAGCGCCCGCCGACGATTCTCGCGGGCGTCGAGGGCGACCGCTAGCTGCGCTTCGCTCGGGGCGGCGGGAAATGCCGTTCGCGCGACGGAGTCAGGGGACGCGCACGGTCAGCGCGAGGGCGACGTCGACCAAAGGGTCGTCGACGAGGTGCGCCCTGATCGCGACCTGGCCCGGCTGTTTCGCCGTGACGATTGCCGTCGAGCGATCCGGGAAGTTGTCGCGGATTTCGACGGTCGCGATTGCCGTGTTCGCGGACGTCCACCGAAACCCGTTCGGCAGTGGCGCGCAATTCTCGCGCGCTTCGACGACCAGGGTCTCTCCCGGTGCAATGGTCGCATTCGCCGGTTGGATGGTGGGTGCCCCAGCGCACGCCGGGCGAAAAACGAACACGATGGCCGACGCGCTGTCACCTCCACGAACAGCCCACACGTACGCGAGGCCGGGGGCCACCCCGGTGACGAATCCACGGCCGTCGACCGAAGCGACGGACGGCGCCGTGCTCCGCCAGAGCACGGACGTCTCGTTGACCGCCTCGAGCTGCGCCCGCTCGCCCATGAACAGGTTCAAACCCGCCGGGAAGACCGTCACCGGCCGGCGGGGGGAGGCTGGTTCCGCGCAGGCGATGACCGCGACGAGGAGTGCAGGCGGGACGGCGGATCGGCTCATCAGTAGGACTGACCCGCAAGGCGCGCCGCTCGTCACGCCGGCCATCATTCCGAGCCGGTGTCATTTCCGAGCTGAG
>DASURJ010000823.1:0-2262 GCA_036280115.1 Gemmatimonadaceae bacterium | reverse complement strand
GGCTCCCCGGGGACGGCACTCGATCCGGGAGCAATACCCCATCAGTTGCGGCCTTGGCGAGAGCGCGCGTCCCGGTATGCGAGAGATCCCCGTCATCCCCTTCATCCGTTTCCCATTTCCTGGATGCCGGCCCCCACGATGGGGAGACCCGCGCTTGCGATCCCTCGCCTTGGGAGTCCCTCGCGGCGCGTTCGAACGATTCGTTAGGACTCCGACCCCTATCGGAATGGCTGGCGCCAATCGGACCGACTCTTCCAACCTTTACGACCATGACGTGCTCGGTTGACGCGGCCTTCCGTCGTATCGCCCTCGCCCTCGTCGCGATCGCCGCGACCTCCAATGCGATCAGCGCACAGGGCGCGCGCAATGGTGCCCTCGCGCGTCCAACCGCCGAGTCGGCAGTCGTCCCGGCACTCGGGCCGCTCGTGGCGGCCCGGCCGAGCGAGCTCGCCGAGATCGTGGCGCGCTACGCCGAGGACCGCCAGGCGTTAGGCAGGCGCTACGGCGTGCAGTACTCGCCGGCCCGTCTGACGCGGATGGACGAGTTCACCCGGGAGTGGCTGTCCCGCCTGCGCGATCTCGAGTTCGATGAGCTCTCGCAGGAAGGTCGTATCGATTACGTCCTGCTGCGGAACGAGCTCGAGTACGCGCAATATCAGCTCGGACGGGAGCGCAAGCATCTGACCGAAATGGAGTCGTACACGCCGTTCGCCACGACGGTGTTCGACTTGATGGAGTCTCGGCGCCGCCTGGAGCCGATCGATCAGCAGATGGCCGGGCGCACGCTCGCGCAGCTCGCGAAGCAGGTGGACAGCGTGCGGCGATCGGTGGAACGCGCGGCGGGTGCAAAGGTGGACACGACGAACGCGCGCGTGCGGGATTCGCTGCGCACCGTGCGGTTCGTCGGATTTCGCACCGCCGGATTCGTCGAAAATCTCCGCAACACGCTCGGGCAGTGGAATCGCTACTACACCGGCTACGATCCGCTCTACAGCTGGTGGGCCGCGGAGCCGTACAAGAAGGCGGACGACGCGTTCAAGGCGTACGTGAAGGTCCTCCGCGAACGCGTCGTCGGCATTCGCGAGGGGGATTCCGATCCCATCATCGGCGACCCGATCGGCGCGGCGGGGCTCGCGGCGGATCTGGCGCACGAAATGATGCCGTACACGCCGGACCAGCTCATCGCGATCGCCGAGCGGGAGTACGCGTGGTGCGAGGCGGAGATGAAGAAGGCGTCGCGAGAGATGGGGTTCGGCGACGACTGGCGAAAGGCGGTCGAGAAAGTGAAGAACACGTTCGTCCCGCCTGGCAAGCAGCCAGAGCTGATCCGTGACCTCGCTCGCGAGGCGGAGGAGTTCGTCGAGCGCCGCGAGCTCGTGACGGTTCCGCCACTCGCGAAAGAGATCTGGCGGATGGAGATGATGACGCCCGAGCGCCAGCGCGTCGCGCCGTTCTTCCTCGGCGGCGAGACGATTCTCGTCTCGTATCCCACTGACGGGATGACGCACGAGGAGAAGCTCATGAGCATGCGGGGGAACAACCCGCACTTCTCCCGCGCGACGGTGCATCACGAGCTGATTCCCGGCCATCACCTGCAGGGATTCATGACGGACCGGTACATGTCGCACCGTCAGATTTTCAGCACGCCGTTCTGGGGCGAGGGGTGGGCGCTGTACTGGGAGATGCTGCTGTGGGATCTGGGGTTCCCGCGGTCGGCGGAGGATCGTGTGGGGATGCTCTTCTGGCGGATGCATCGCACGGCGCGGATCATGTTCTCGCTTCGTTTCCACCTCGGCACGATGACGCCGCAGGAGGCGGTTGATTTTCTGGTGGAGCGTGTGGGGCACGAGCGCGCGAACGCGGAGGCGGAGGTGCGGCGCTCGTTCAACGGGACGTACCCGCCGCTGTATCAGGTGGCCTACATGATCGGCGGGCTGCAGTTCCGCGCGCTGCACCGCGATCTCGTGGGGTCGGGTCGGATGACGAACCGTCAGTTCCACGACGCGGTCCTCCAGGGTGGGCGGATGCCGGTGGAGATGGTGCGTGCGCGGTTACAGAACGTGCCGCTCACGCGCGACTATCGCGCGCAATGGCGTTTCGCCGAGCAACGTTAAGCTTTGTTGGGGGTCAGAATCCTAACGCATCCTTTTCACGCGTTGCGTGAAAAGGATGCGTTAGGACTCTGACCCCTTACCTATCGGTCCGGCGCGCCCGGCCGGTCAGAACGGCGATGGCGCGGAATGAGCCGAAACGGCCGGATGC
>DASURJ010000822.1:0-2275 GCA_036280115.1 Gemmatimonadaceae bacterium | reverse complement strand
TCCGCGGCTCGGGCCGCGAGGCGAATCGAGTCCACCGAGACGCGGTCCACGTGGGTGTTCTCGAGCGCGACGGCCACGGTGGCTCGAGACGTCCGCGGATCGGTGCCGTGTCCGCGCGCGACCACGGTGCCGCTGACCCGTCCGCGTGGGGCGCGCGTCGACACGTCGTTCGGGTCGAGCTCTCGCGCCTCGAGCGTCACGTCGTAGGACACGCCATCGGCGCCCCAGGACAGGAGTCCGGCGCCGCCCAGCGTCCCGTCGGCCACGCGCAGGGTCGTTCGAAGCGTCAGCGTGTCGCCGGCGAGCTCGGCTTTCAGCGGACCGCTCGCCGATCCGCGCAGCCCGGCCTCTGGCGCGAGCCGAGCGATCGCGTCGAGCGAGAGCGGGAGCGCGCGCCCGTCGATCGCTGCGCGCCCTTCGCCCGGTACAACCATCGCCGTGCCAATGAAGCGTGAGCGCGCACCACGGTCGAGGTGCGTGAGATCGCCCGAGAGACGCCAGCCTCGTCGCACGGTTCCGGTGATCGCGGCCCGGCCCGCGAGCCTTCCGTGCACGCGCGCTCGAGGGAAGAAGGCTCGCACGACCCCGGCGTCGAGCGGCGAGAGATCGACACGCAGCGCTCTCGCACCTAACGCGTCTCCGACCGTGACGGTGCCGCGTGCCGCGACGTGGCTCATCGCGCCGCGCCGATCGCGGAACGTGATCTCGGCGTCCGTGGCGAGACCACCGCCAGCGCTGGTGACGGTCGCGCGGCCGTCGACCGTACCGTGGAGCGGAAGTCGGCCGGGCACGAGCCGGTCGGCGAGCTCCGTGTCCAGCGAGGCGATCCGGACGTCCGCATCGGTCAGCCGGACCGTGTCCCCAATGGCGAACCCTACCGCTCCCGTGGCGGTCGAGGCGCCGACTTCGGCCACGAGGTCGGTCGCCCGCAAAGCGAGCGGCCCACTCGCGTCACGGACCCCGGTGATAGTGACGGAGCCACGCCCATCGCCCGGCAGGAGCGGGTAGAGCCACTGCAGGTCGCGGAACGCGAGCGGGTCGGCTCGGAGCTGGCCGCGCAGTGCTCCCGTTGTCGGCGCGTAATGCAGCTGCACGGTCATTCGCGAACCCGGGAAGATGACGCGCCAGCCGACGAACTGGAGCGAATCGCTGGTCACGACCAGCGTTCCCCCGAGGTCGCGAACGTCCGCGACCGGCGGCTGAAACGGCGCCGCGATCATGCTCGCCCGGCCGACCTCGGCGATGATGCGGGCGGTGTCCGGGTGCGCGAGCAGCACACGAGGGAAGGTCGCCTCGATGTCCCGAAATTCCATCACCTGCTCGACCCCGTCGTGCGTGCGCTCGACACGCGCCCGTGCGCGATCGGCGATCGTAGCGTCGCGGTCGCGCGGCTGGCGTGTCGCTTCGGCATCGGCGGGCCACGGCATGCGGACGATCACCTCGCCGTCACTCACGCGTGCGTCCGCGATGCGCACCCAGTGGCCGAAGCCGCGGCCACCCGAGGCAGTAGCGTCACGATCCTCGCGTGCGAAAACCCGCGCCACGTTCCACGCGCCCCCGCGGCGGTGACGGAGGACCAGGCGCGGTTGCTCGAGCGTCATGCTCGAGATGTCGATGCGCTTGGAGAAGAGCTGTAGCACGTTCACCCGCGCGCCGAGCCGCTTCACCGCGAAGACCGGCGACCCGGCGCTGTCGACCAGGGTCACGTCGTGCAGCACGACTTCGTTCGGCAGGTCGCCGCTCACCCGCCCGATCGCGATGCGCCCGGTTATCTGATCCCCGAGCCGCGCGACCAGCAGCACCCGGAGGTACTCTCTGCCTCGGGGCGTGTACAGGAGAAACAGCCCCGCACCGAGGGCGAGAACGAGCACCGCCGCAGCGGCAACGGTGACGCCGAGAAAGGCCCGACGTGTCCTCACGCGCGCCTCGCGCTAGAACGCATGGCCCAGCACGAAGTGCAGGGTGACGCGGCGCAGCAGTCCCCGTTCGCCGTCACCCTCGGTCCACGACCGTTCGGTCGCGAGTCGCGTCACGCGCGACGTGCCGTCGACATCGCGCGTGGCGACCACCACCGGCAGGTGCTCGCTCCGCCGCGGACGCCACCCGGCATCGAACCGAAGCGTGCCCACATTCGACTCGTAGCGGACGCCGAGCCCCGGCGTCACGGCGCCGGCACTCGCTCCACCGTGCCGCGATCGCACAACCGCGCCGTCGGCGAACACGACGCCGGCCACGCTGCCGCTGATCGGCATACGGAGCTCGGCGGTCCCCTCCA
>DASURJ010000821.1:0-10201 GCA_036280115.1 Gemmatimonadaceae bacterium | reverse complement strand
GGCCGCGCCGCGACGATGACGCGTCGCGGGCGGACGGATCGTATGCTGTCGACGCCCCGAACGGAAGGGAACGCGTGAGACGCGGGACCACCCTCCCCGAGATCATCATCGCCGTGATCGTGCTCGGCATCGTCACCGCGGTTGCCGGGCTCCGCGTCGCCGGATTCCGCGACCGGTCGAGCGTCCGCCGTGCCACCGACGAGACGGTCGCCACCTTCGCGGCCGCGCGGCGCTGGTCGCTGTCGCGGTCGGCGCGCACCGCGGTGAGTATCGACACCGCAAACGCCACCCTCCTCGTGCGAAGCTACGCCGACACGATTCTGCTCCGCCGACTCGGTGACTCGCACGGCGTGGTGCTCTCCACGTCTCGCGACTCCATGGCCTACGCGCCTAACGGTCTCGGGTACGGCGCGTCGAACCTCACCCTCGTCCTCCGGCGCGGCGAAGCGGCCGAGACGGTCGTGGTATCGCGCCTCGGCCGGGTCCGGCGAACCGATTGACCGAGCCGAGAGGGCGGTTCCGGCCGCGGACGCGCGAACGGCCTCGGAGCGCGCTCCGAGGCCGTTCGCTATCGAAACCTGCTCAGTCCGCGGCGACGGTGCCGAAATCGAACCCCGGCACCGAGACTCGCGCGATCTGCTGCGCGATGACGCGCTCGATCGTGCGGACCATCGCAATCTCGTCGGGCGCCATGAACGTATACGCGTCGCCCGTGGCTGCGGCGCGCCCGGTGCGGCCAATGCGGTGCACGTAGTCCTCGGGCTGCTGCGGAACGTCGTAATTGATCACGTGCGTGATGCCCGAGATGTCCAGGCCGCGTTGCGCAATGTCCGTCGCCACGAGCACGCGAATGGAGCCGCGCTTGAAGCCCTCCAGCGCCTGCGTGCGCTGCGCCTGCGACTTGTCGGCGTGCATGGCGGTGGCGGTGATGCCGGCCCGCTCGAGGTGTCGCACCACGCGGTCGGCGCCGTGCTTGGTCCGCGTGAAGATCAGCACCGAGTCCATCTGCGGTTGCCGGAGCAGCTCGACCAGGAGTGCGCTCTTCTTGTCGCGTGGGACCGGGTACACGGCGTGCGCCACCGTACTTGCCGCCTCGGAGCGACGTCCGACCTGGACGACGATCGGCTTGCGCAGGTACTTCCGCGCGAGTGCCTCGACCTCGGGTGGCATCGTCGCGCTGAACAGCAGCGTCTGCCGGTAACGCGGAATCTCTCCGACGACCCGGCTGATCTGCGGCGCGAAGCCCATGTCGAGCATGCGATCGGCCTCGTCGAGCACGAGGACCTCGAGGTCATCGAACACGACGTTCTGGCGCTCGATGTGATCGATCAAACGTCCGGGCGTTGCCACAACCACGTCGACGCCCGAACGGAGCGCACGCTCTTGTGGTTCGATCGGAACGCCCCCGAAAACCGCGGCAACTCGCAGTCCGGAATGTTTCGCGTACCGGCAAAAGCTCTCCTCCACCTGGGCCGCGAGCTCGCGCGTCGGTGCGAGCACCAGCACGCGCGTTCGCTTCGGTCCTTCCAGCAAGCGATGGATGATCGGGAGCGTGAAAGCCGCGGTCTTGCCTGTGCCCGTCTGGGCGAGCCCCATGATGTCGCGGCCGGTCAGTGCGAGGGGTATCGCCTGGCGCTGGATCGGGGTGGGCTCGGTATAGCCGGCTTACCTGACCGCGTCGAGGAGTGGAGGTGCGAGGCCGAGTTGGGCGAAGGTAAGTGGTGAGTGGGCGAGCTCGAGGGCGACGTGCGTGGTTTTCTCTTCGTGTAGCGTGGTCATCGATTCCTGTGATATGGCGCCGGGGCCGCTCGCTCGGGGCCATCCCGAGACCGGCGCGCGAGTGCGTTGCCTCGAGATCCGCGCAGGCTTGCGCGCTGAGGCGTCTTCCGACTGAAGAGGTTTTCTCGGTGGGCGAGACTGGCTCTTCGGTTGAGCCAATGTCCCCAAGCGGTAGGAATCGGCTCCACGAGTCTCCGGGTGAGGTTCGCGCGTGTACGCACTACCCCGCCCGGACTCGTACGCTAAAACTAATCTGCAGCGGTACTTGACGCCACGTCTTCGCGTGGGTGCGGACGTGGCGTGTCGGCCTGTCGCGTCAGGTAAGCTCCAGCGGTCTCCCAGAGAGACGCGCAATCAGACCGAGACGGAACGTGACATCCGTCCACCGCTCGTCGCCGGAGCTCATCTGCTCGAGGGGGAACGACGGCCACACGAACGGGTTCGAGGATCGTGGCATGGCCAGGCCCTTGTGGGGATGCCAGACGAGATCACGGTCGCGGTCATCGAGGAACCGGTCGAAGAGCTTGCTCCACGTCTCGTGTCGCCGCAGGAATGTCAGACGAGCCATGAGCTCGAGCCACGCCAGCGCGAATGGCACGTCTGCGTCGGCGACGTTTCGGTTGGGCACCATGTCGCCGAGAACGAGGTGAGGCTGTGCGACTACCGTCGAACCGCAGAGCTGAGCGAGCTCTTGCCGGGGCGTCGGCTGTGAGATGTAATGGAGAAGCCGATCGAGCTGCACATGATTCTCGTTCCGAAACAGCGGCATGTAGGCGAGCATGGAGAGCGCGTAGATCGACGGGGGCGCCGCTTCGGGCGCCAGCACCTGCTTGTTTCCCACGCGAATCCACGGCTTGAGCGCGAGTGGTGAACGCAAAAATCCGTCGATGCGGTCGAGAATCCGTCGGGCCGCCCCACGAAGCCTGGGGTCTCCCTCGTACCCCGCCTGGGCGAGCGCCGCTGCCGCCGCTTCACGCAAGATCGCGCGGCCGCGTCGATCGAGGTCGACGTCGCGCTCGGCGACGCGCGGCGCGAGCTCGAACAGGTACGCAGGGTCGTCGTCCTCAGCCAGCAGCCGGAAGAGGGTGCGCCGCGTGCGCAGGAGCGGCGGCGAATCCTTGTCCCAGCCGTACTCGAGCAACCGGCGGAAGGCATTGATCGTTCCGACGCGCTCGAACGTCTCGCCGCGCGCCGGAGGCACGTCGAGCATGGCGCCGTTCCAGATTCCGTCCACCGATTGCGACAGCGCGAGCAGGAGCGCCGGCTCGTGCGCGTACGGCAGGACGGCAGCCTCGCGCGCGATGTCGCCGCCGAGACGCGCGACGTCGACGATGGCGCGGTATCGAATCGGATTCGACGCGTGATCGAGCAACCACGTCATCGGGAACTCTACCGGACTCGCCGGAGCGAGCGGTGGAGGGGGAATGGTGACGTGTGCGATGGGTTCGGTCACGAGCGTCCGAGGCTCTTAAAGCATTATATTACAACGCGTTCGCGGCGACTTCGGGAAACGGCCGGTCGTTCGGGGCGTAACGATAGCACATTCCATCCGGGACGCTAGAGGGTGCTTTGCCTCCGGAGCGGCCCCGTCCGTCGACGCTTGTTATCACACCGTGGCTCAACCATCTTGCCAGTCAGACATTCATATTCTCGCGACCATGTGCGTTCGCCCGCCTCGTCTCGCTGCTGTTGCCGCTCGACTGGCGCCCTCATGGCGCTTGCAGGGCGCACGCGGGACAGGCGTTGGCCAGCGTGTCCGCCGTCGGCGGTGGGACCGGTCCCTAGCCCTGTCCGGCCTGTTCCGCTCGTCGTCGGGCGCCTATGAGAGGTGAGTTCGTCGACGTCAACGGCGCGAGGCTGTACTACTACGCCGCGGGTACCCGCGGGGCCGGAGAACCAGTCGTTTTCCTTCACGGGTTCCCCACGTCGTCGCACCTATGGACCGACGTCGTGCCGCTGGTGCCCAAGGGGCACCGCGTCGTCGTAGTCGACCTGCTGGGATATGGCCGAAGCGACCGCCCAAATGGCCGTGACGTATCGGTTCGAGGCCACGCCGAGCGAATCGTCGGACTGCTCGATGCGCTGGCGATCAATTACGCCTGCATCGTGGGGCACGACGTGGGCGGCGGCATCGCGCAGACCATGGCAGTCCGTTGGCCAACGCGCGTGTCGCGCCTCATGCTCGTCAATTCCGTGGCGTTCGACATGTGGCCGGGGCGCGAAGTCAAAGTGGCGCGCGCAATGCTGCCGCTCACACGCCATTTGCCGGCAACGTGGGTACTTTCGATCGTGCGCACTGACCTCATGCGCGGTTATGTGACGTCGGATCGCGGAGCGCACTCCGTCGAGATGTATCTGCGCCCGTTCGCCAGCCCCGAAGGCCGAGATGCGTTCATGGAGCACATGACGTCGCTCGACAGCAGCGAGACGAAGGCAATCGAGCCTCGCCTCAAGGATATCGTCGCGCCGACCGCGATTCTGTGGGGGGCCGAAGACCCGTTCCTACCCGTGTCGATCGGACGCCAGCTCCAACGTGAGATCAGCGGTTCGACGATGACGCTCGTTCCGGACATCAGGCATTTCACGCCCGAGGAAGCACCGGAGAAAGTGACCGAGGTGCTCGCGGAGCTGCTCGAGCGATGACGTCGCCGCGGCTCGAGGCCATGCGGGCTATGGTCGCGAAGAACCCGGCCAACCCGCTCGCGAGATTCGGACTGGCGAACGAGGCGCTCAAGGCGCAACTCTACGAGGAGGCGGCCGAGCACCTCCACGTCTACCTGGCGACATACGACGACGAGGGAAACGGGTACGGACGCCTCGCCGAGGCGCTGGTGCACCTCGACCGCTTTGACGAGGCGCGTGACGCGCTTCGGCGAGGCATCGAGGTGTCGCGGCGATTCGGACATCCGGGAATGGCGAACGAATTCGAGGCGCGGCTCGAGGAGCTGGAGGGGGAGTGATGTACGCGACGGTGAGAGGGACGGTGGCGTTAGCAGTCACGGTTGCGGGGATGGCGGCCGGGGCATCGGCGGCGGGTGCACAGGGGATCGGCCCGAGTCAGCTGCCGCGCGTCGGCGACCGGGTGAGAATCGTTGCGCCGTCGCTTCGCGACGATCGCTTCGTCGGACGGGTCGAGGGACTGCCGCGCGACTCGATACTCATCGATACGGCGGGGGTGCGCCGTCGGCTCGGCTTCGAGATGGGGCCGGTGCTCGTCGAGGAGTTCCGTCGCGTGACGATCCCGACGAACGCGATTCAGTCGATCGACATCAGCGCGGGACGGACGCACCGCCGCTCGACGATCAAGGGCGCGCTGATCGGCGCGGTCGCGATTGGCGGGCTCTTTGGTGCGACGAACATGCCGGAGATCAACCCGAAGTTCTCGGACTTCATCGATGGGGCAGCCGTCGGCGTCGCCGTCGGCGCGGTGGCCGGAGGGATCGTCGGTTACTTGTTAGGCAGCGAGAAGTGGCAATCCTTCTACCGGGCGGGCGTCCTCCCGCCCTGACGACGACGCAGCGCTCGACTCAGCGCCGCGGTCGGGCCGCGCCGTCCGCGGACTCGCTCGGCGCTGTCCCGGCCGGGACGGCGGCTGCCAGCGTATCTCGCGCGTCGATCGCTGGCGCGAGTGCGGCGACGGTGTAGCGGCTCCCGGGGTTCCAGAGCATCCAGCTCATGACGCCGTTGTCGTAACCCGCGCGGATCTGCGCACGCACTTCTGCCACGCCGTAGCGCGGTGGGCCGAGCGTGAAATCCTGGTACCACGGTATGAGGGCGGCCGCATTCGCGATGCCCGCCGTGCGCCGCGCCGCGTCCTCGAGTGCCCGGTCGATCGTCGCGTACGGTGACGCGTTAGGGTTGCGCAGCCCGTACGTCCCCGGCGCGAAATGCGACGGATAGACCATCGGCAGCACCGCGTCCGCCTGGTCCACGAACATCTCCCATTGCTGTCCGATCCCCATGTCCGTCGTGTCGGTCGCCGTCAGCCCGAACACGTCGATGGTCATGGGCACGCGGGTGTCGCGGAGCGCCGCTCGCGTGAATGCCAGCTGCTCGCGAATGACCTGCGCCCGGGTGCGACCGTTCGCCAGCGGGAACGCGGCCTCCTGCACGAGACCCTTCTCGTCGGGAAACCGAACGTAGTCGAGCTGGACCTCGCTGAAACCCAAGTCCACGGCTTCTTTCGCGAGATCGACCGAATACTGCCAGATGCCGCGTTGATGCGGATCGAGCCAGGGCTTTCCATTCTTGTCGAGCCACGGGGACGCCGGGTCCGCACGCCGCTTGATCGCCCAGTCCGGTCGCCTTTCGGCGAGCAACGGATCCTTCGCCACAACGATTCGCGCGATCGGATAGATGCCGTGCGCGCGCATGGTGTCGAGCACGGCGCGAATCCGGCGGTACGACACGGGCATGGTCGTGTCGGCGAAGATCTCGCGGGCGAGTGGCACTGTGGACCGGTAAAGGACGAAGCCGCGATCGTCCTTGACGTCAATGACGAGCGCGTTCACCTCGGTCCGTTTGGCCACGTCGATGAGGTCCCACATGCGCTGGCCACGGACCGCCCAGCGGTTCACGTAGAGGCCGCGGACGACCTTCGGCGTCGGGACGGTGGGTTGGTGCGGCCTCGCTATGGAATCAGGAACCGCCGGGGCGCTCACAGCTGTCGGCGGCGCCGCCGGTGCAAGCGCCGGAACGACCGGCGGTGCCTGATCGGCGCTCGACTGCTGCGCGGACTCACACCCGCCAAGGACGGCCGCGACCAGGAAGACCCTCGTGCGCACCCGGATCAGTCTCGGACCTGCTTTGCCGCCTCGAGCACGTGTCCGATGTCGCGCGAGAGCGCGCGTGCCTCCTGCGTGGCGGAGGACACCTCATCGATCGACGACTGTACGCCCGCGTTGCGCAGGGCAATCAGGTCGAGCCGGATGTTCTGCAGCATGAGCGACGCGCTGTCGATCTGGCTCACGAGGCCGTCGCGCCGGCCGAGCAGGTCGTCGAGCGTGGCGCGCTGCCGCCGCAACAGCGTGAGCTTCTTCTCGCGGTCCGCCGTGTCCGGCTCGTTCGAGGTTGCGGCGATCCGCTCATCGATCCGCGTGATCGTCTCCGGCGTCACGTCGTCGTCAATGCGATGCAGCGCGACCGCGAGCGCCGCAATTCGGTCGACGAGCGAGTCGACGGTCGGGCTCACGTCGGGGATCATGTCCCGGTCGGTTTTCGGGAGCTTGTTGATGGCCTCGCCGATGGCCGCCTGGTCCTCCACCGCGCGCCGGACCGCTGTGCCGTACGGCCCCGCGAGCACGTCCGGCGGCACGAGCGACGCCGCGCGTTACGCGAGTCGTTGGGCCGCGAGGTGCGCCGGCGCGCCTAACGCGGATGCCGCGCCGGGCGCGGTGGCGCCCGTCGTGGCCGGGAGGCGGGCGTCCTTCCCGAAGACGTCGCGCATCCGCACACCCTCGGCCCACAGTGCACCGCCCCGACGGAGGACGGAAAGCGACATGAACGCCGTGGGAACGAGAAACCACGGCACGAACGGCGAGGTGACGAAGTTGATGCCCGCGAGCACGGCGGCGCTCGTTCCGACCCGCGCCACCTGCATTCGGAACGCGCGGATTCGCTCCTCGATCGGCACGGCACTCGCCGCGCCGAGCCCCTGCCGGGCCAGTTCGGCTTGCGCGCGCATCTGGTCGCGCATGTGCTGCCGCAGCATCCGCCGCTGGTCGCGATCGTACGCGCGTGCCTGTTTCCGCACCTCTTTCCACGAGTTCGGCATCCAGGCCGGGATCGGGGGCAGCGACGGTGCGGATCCCGGCGGCGGCGCCGGCTGCCCGCGCCACGGGTGCTCGGGGAGGGCGGCGCGTGCCTGCGGCGGCGCTTGAGGTGCGGGAGGGACCGAAGTGGCGGCGTGAGGCGGCCGAACCGCGTCCGCGCGCGCAGCCGGGCGGACCGCCTGGTGCACCGAGGGTGGGGGCGCGGCACGCGGCGTGTCGTCGGTGAGAGCGTCACGGAAGGAGATCGCGTCACGCCAGCGCCGATCGGGCTGCTTTTCCATGGCGCGCTCGATGGTGCGCTCCAGCCCGGGAGGGATGTCGGGTCGCAACTCGCGAATCGGACGGGCGTGGTCGCTGATGTGCTTCATCAGCATCGACGGCGTGTTCGTTGCCGAAAACGGGAGCTCGCCGGTCAACATCTGATAGCCCACCACCCCTAACGAGTAGAGGTCGCTGCGCCCATCGATCTCGCGCTCGCCCATGGCCTGCTCGGGACTCATGTACGCCGGCGTCCCGACCGCAATCCCCGTGACCGTCAGCCGCGAGTCGCCTTCGGCCGCGCGCGCGATGCCGAAGTCCGAGACGACCGTGCGTCCGGTCAGCCGATCGATGAGGATGTTGTCGGGCTTGATGTCGCGGTGAACGATCGCCCGCGCATGCGCGTACGCGAGCGCCTCGGCGACGTCACGAAGGACGCGCAACGTCGTCTCGAGTGACAGGCGCCGCTCGCGTTTCAGTTGCGACCCAAGGCTCTCACCCTCGATGAGCGCCATGACGAAGAACACGAGTCCGTCCACCTCGTCGACGCTGTAGATCGGCACGACGTTCGGGTGGCTGAGCTGCGCCGCTGTCTGCGCTTCACGCAGGAACCGCGACCGGATCTCCGTGCGGAACGCGAGCTCGGGCGGGAGCAGCTTGATGGCGACCGAGCGGCGCAATCGGACATCGCGGGCGCGGAAGACCAACCCCATGCCGCCACGACCGATCTCCTCGGCGATCTCGTACCGTTCGCCGACCGCCGCCATCAGGCGAGCGCGAAGCTCGTCAGCCATCCGACCCCGGCCTCGGCTCACGCGCCGTCGCGAGCGCGCGCGTCACAACGTCCGCCGGTGGGTGACCCCCGAATCGCGGACGCCGAGCTTTCGCATCTCCTCCGCCACGTACACGGCGTTGTCGACTTCCTGCGCGAGCGACATCGCGCGCTCGGCGAGCTGTGTAACCTGCTGGAAGCTCTGTCCACCGGTCTTCAGCTTCAGGACGTCGTACCGCATGTTCTCGAGCGCGAGCACGCAGTTCTCGAACCGCGCGCCCTGGCTGTCGCGTCGCCTGCGGAGCTCGTTGATGGCCTGGCGCTTTCGCTTGAGAGACGTCAGCCGCCGGAGTCGTTCCTCGCTGTGCCCGTCGAACGGGTTCGCGGCCGCCTCGAGCTGCTCGATCTCGCTCTCCACCGTCCGGCCGGCATCCGACTCGAGCCCGCGATCGAGCTCGGTGAGGTCGACGGCGAGCAGCTCGACGCGGCGATACAGCGCATCGGCGGTGGCGGGCACCTCGTTCACCTGATCGCGCTCGCGCTTCGGCAGCGTCTCGATGAGCTGGTAGATGGCGTCGCGGTTCCGGCTCGCCTCACGGAGCTTGGCCGCGTACTCCGCCGCTACGCGCGCGACGCTCGCCGCCGGGAGCTCCGACGTCCGCATCGGCGACGACGATCGCGGCGACGGGGTTGCGCCGAACAGGCGGCGGTTCGAGGTGCGTGCGCGCAGCCGGTCGCGCTCGAGAACCTCGGTGCGCTTCTTCTTGTCGAACAGCGCGCGGAAATCGTCGATCGTCTCCGCCACGACGTCGAAGAACAGGCGGTCGCGCGGCTGCTTGAAGACGTCGCGCCAATCGAAGTTGTCCGTCCACAGCTTCGCGTACTGGTACGCGAGGTAGACCGCCCAGATGCCAACGATCCCCATCAGGTTCAGCACCCCGAAGATCGCGAGGATCGTGACCACGGCGCTGACGGCGAAGAACGGGGCGAGCTTCTTTCGGAACTCGACGACCGTGGGGTGACCCCACCGCGCGCGTTCCTCGTCCGTCACCGCGTCGTAATCGACGTCGGCGAGCGGCGCCGAACGCGAGTCGCGCGTGGTCGCCGAGATGCCTGCGAGGCGGTTCGGCTCTCTCCCGTGCGCGTCCGCCGAGGGTAGGGGCGGAACGTCTCGTGTATCCAGCGCGACGACGAGCGCCTCGGCGCTCGGGAATCGATTCGCCGGGTCCTTCTCGAGCAGCATCATGACGGCCCGCGCGAGATCGGGCGGCGCGTCCGGGCGATGCACGTCGATCGGCGTCGGGCGCTCGCTGATCTGCTTCACGAGGAGCGCCGGCGTGCTGGGCGCGTTGAACGGCAACTCCCCCGCGAGCATCTGGTACCCCACGACGCCAAGGGCGTAGAGGTCCGCACGTCCATCGATCTCGCGCTCGCCCATCGACTGCTCGGGCGACATGTACGCCGGTGTGCCGATGGCCATGCCGGTTGCCGTGAGCCGCGAATCGGAGCCCTCACTCACAGCGCGCGCGATACCGAAGTCGGTCACCATGACCCGCCCGTCGTCATCGCTGCTCAGCAGGATGTTGTCCGGCTTGATGTCGCGGTGCACCACGCCGCGTTC
>DASURJ010000820.1:0-11020 GCA_036280115.1 Gemmatimonadaceae bacterium | reverse complement strand
AGCGAAGTGATTATCGGCAATTGTTTTCAGCAACCTGAGGTCCTAAGTTACGTGAGCCTTGTCGGCAGCTGAAACTGGTCGAGGACCTCCCGTTGCGGGTCGTCCGTTCTCGCGTACGGTGGAGTGAATGGTTCGAGTCGCACGTGTTGCCGCAAGCAGCATCGCCGAAGAAATGGGCGTCGTCGAAGGGACCGAGCTGGTGGCCGTCAACGGCCGCGCGCTCGCGGATTTCCTCGATTGGGAGTTCCTGACGGCCGACGACGCCCTCGTCATCGAGGCGCGCCTGCCGGACGGCGAGGACGTCATCTACGAGGTCGAGCGCCCCGAAGGCGTGTCTCTCGGCATCGAGCTCGAGCCGCCCACCGTGCGGCGGTGCGCCAACCGATGTGAGTTCTGCTTCATCGAGGGCCTACCGAAGGGGCTCAGGAAGAACCTCTACATCCGCGACGACGATTATCGGCTCTCCTTCGCGTACGGCAACTTCGCGACGCTCTCCAACATGAAGCCGCGCGACGAGCAGCGAATCATCGAATACCGGCTCTCGCCGCTCTACGTGTCGGTGCACGCCACTCCGTGGGACGCGCGGCGTGTCCTGCTCAACAATCCTCGAGTTCCCAACATCATCGATCAGCTCACGCGGCTCGCGGCGCATGGGATCCAGTTCCACTGCCAGATGGTCGTCGTTCCGGGATTGAACGACGGCGCCGTACTCGAGCAATCCTTCATCGACCTCTGGGAGCTCGGCGACGCGGTACTGTCCGTCGCCATCGTGCCGGTCGGGCTGACGCAGTTCTCACATCTCTACACCGGCGAGTCGATGAGCGCGGAGCGGGCGAGTGGCCTGCTCGACGTCGTCGCACGATGGGCACACCGTGCCGCGACCGAGCGAGGCGACCCGTGGGTCTTTGGCTCGGACGAGCTGTACCTCCTCGCCGGACGCGAGCTCCCCGGGCCCGAGCACTACGGCGATTACGCACAGATCGAGAACGGCGTCGGCGCGGTGACGTCGCTCAGGGAACGCGTCCGTGCTGGCGCGCCGACACTGCCGCGCATCGATGGGCGTCGCATCGGCGTCGTGACCGGAACGTCGATGGCGCCGCTCATGCCGGTCCTGCTCGCGCAGCTCGAGGCCGTGACGGGCGCGTCGTTCGTGCTGATTCCTACCACGAACTCACTGTTCGGGCCAACCACCACCACTGCGGGGTTGCTCGTCGGCGCGGACATCCGCCGCGCGCTCGCCGGACGAGAGGACCTCGACATGGCGCTCATCCCGGCCGAAACGATCAATGACGCCGGGCTCTTTCTCGACGACGAGCGGTTCGTCGTGCTGCGAGAGTCGCTACCCATGCCCGTATATCCGTCCTACGACTTCGTCGACGTCCTCTCGCTCGAAGGTGACGGCGCGACGCGAGTCGGCGGAGAGCGGGCCGCATGAACGTACCCGTCGTCGCCCTCGTTGGGCGTCCCAACGTTGGGAAGTCGGCGCTCTTCAATCGAATCGTAGGTGGCAACGCCGCCATCGTCAGTGACGAGGCGGGGACGACGCGCGACCGACATTTCGCGGAAGCGGAGTGGAACGGGCGGTCGTTCTGGCTCGTGGACACGGGGGGCGTCACGGACGATCCGCGCGCGCCGATGGACCTCGAGATCCGAAAGCAGGTCGACCAGGCGATCGCCGAGGCGGACCTCCTCCTGCTCGTCGTCGACGCCAAGGTCGGCGTGCACCCGATGGACGCTCACGTTGTCGACGTGTTGCGAGAGGCACGGAAGCCGTGGGTGCTCGTCGCGAACAAGGCGGACGATCCGCGCTCGACGGACTTCTACGAGTTCTACCGCCTCGGGGCCGGCGAGCCGGTCCCGGTCTCCGCGATCAACGGCAAGAATTCCGGTGACCTGCTCGACATCATCGTCGACCGGATCCCTCCGGCGCCGCCCGAGGAGACCGACGCACTCCGCGTGGCCGTCGTCGGGCGCCCGAACGTCGGGAAGTCGTCGTTCGTGAACCGCTTGTTAGGTGAGGCGCGCCTCGTCGTCTCGGAGGTTGCGGGCACCACGCGCGACGCGATCGACACGCCGATGCGGTATCACGAGCGCAGCATCGTGTTCATCGACACGGCTGGCCTCAGGCGCCAGTCAAAGGTGGAGGACGGCATCGAGTTCTATTCGGCGCTCCGAACGCGCCGAGCGATCGAGCGTGCCGACATCTGCCTGCTCGTCATCGACGCGACGGAGGGGCTTCACAACCAGGACCTCAAGATCGCGAACCTGGCGTGGGAGGCGGGACGCGGGTTGATCGTCGTCGTGAACAAATGGGACCTCAAGGAAAAGGACGACAAGACCGCGGCCCGGTTCGAGAAGGAATGTGCGGATCGCGCTCCGTTTCTCGGGTTCGTGCCGTTCATCTTCACGTCCGCGCTCACCGGACAGCGCGTCACACGGACGCTCGATATCCTGCTTGAGGTCGAGGCCGAGCGGTCGAAGCGGATCAACACGTCCCAGGTCAACACTACTCTCGAGGCGCTCGTGGCGCGGCGCCAGCCGCCGCAGGCGGCGGGGCGCGAGGTGAAACTGCTCTACGCGACGCAGGTCGAGGTTGCTCCGCCGACGATTGCGGTGTTCGGGAACCACCCCGAGCTGGTCGCGGAGCATTACGTGCGCTACCTGCATAACGGGTTTCGCGAGGCGTGGGGGTTCACCGGGAATCCGCTGCGCATCGTGCTTCGGCGGCGTGCCGCGTAGTGTCTCCCTACCTCGGCCTCCTGCTTGCCTATCTTGCCGGCTCGATACCGGCCGCTTACATCGCGGGACGACTCACGAAGGGGATCGACCTGCGGCAGCATGGCTCAGGCAATCTCGGCGCGACGAACGTCTATCGTGTTCTCGGCGCGAAAGTCGCGATCGCGGTCCTGCTCTTCGATGCGGCCAAAGGTGCCATCCCCGTGCTCTGGCTCCCTCGAGTGACTCATGTCGGCGCGGACGCGCGGTCGCTGACGCTCTGGGCCATCGCGTACGGTGTCGCCGCCATCCTGGGGCACGTCCGCCCGGTCTTTTTGCTGTGGAAAGGAGGAGGGAAGGGTGTCGCGACTGCGGCGGGCGTCTTCGGCGCGCTCGCCCCCGGCGCCATCGTCGTCGCGCTGGTCGCCTGGTTCGTCGTCCTGATCGTGAGCGGCTACATGTCGCTGGCATCGCTCGCGGGCGCGGTCGTGCTGCCGGTGGCGATTGTGATGCTTGCGGGCGCACGCTCGCCGCTCCTTCCGGTAAGTCTCGCGGTTGCCGCATTCGTGTTCTGGACGCATCGATCGAACATCGGGCGCCTGCGACGCGGCGAGGAACCCCGGTTCGGTCGGCGTGCCCGAGCGGCGGCGCCGACGCCCGAGACACCGGTCTCAGCGGCGTCGGCGCGACCGGAATCGCCGCCGGAGCCTCCAGCCGTGACGCGGCGATGAGGTGCGCGGTGATCGGTGGCGGGGCATGGGGTACTGCTCTCGCTCACGTACTCGGCTTCAACGGCCATACGGTGTCATTGTGGGCAAGAGAGGACGACGTCGTCGCCTCGGTGAACGAGACCCGCGAGAATCATCGGTTCCTCCGCGGGGTCTGCATTCATGAACGCGTGACCGCGACCGGCGACATGCACGAGGCGGTGCGCGGCGCGGGACTCGTGACGTACGCGGCGCCGTCGCATGCGCTTCGATCGGTAGCCGAGAGTGGGGCTGACGCCGTGGCTGCTGACGCCGTTCTCGTCGTCGCGAGCAAGGGAATCGAGCGTGAGTCGCTCGCGATCATGTCTGACGTCGTGGATCAGTGCGTTGGGGGACGCCCCGTGGTTGCCTTATCCGGCCCGACGTTCGCGTTGGAGGTCGCGAACGGCCAGCCTACGGCCGTCGTCGCCGCCTCGACTGATTCAGCGGCGGCGGGGCTCGTGCAGCGCGCGCTCAGCTCGGAGACGTTCCGGGTCTATACGCACGACGACGTGGTGGGGGTGGAACTGGGCGGGGCGCTCAAGAACGTCATGGCCGTCGCGACGGGAATCGCCGACGGGCTCGGCCTCGGGCATAACTCGCGCGCCGCGCTCATCACGCGCGGTCTTGCCGAAATGACCAGGCTGGGTGTGGCGTTAGGCGCCCACCGGGCGACGTTCGCCGGGCTCGCCGGGCTCGGCGACCTCGTGCTCACGTGTACGGGCGCGCTGAGCCGGAACCGCGCGCTCGGCGTGGAGATCGGTCAGGGGCGAACGCTGGACGAGGCGTTGGCAGGAAAGGACACGGTGGCGGAAGGAGTGCTCAACACGATCAGCGCCCGCGCGTTGGCGGAGCGGGAAGGAGTGGACATGCCTATCGTCTGGGCCGTACACCGGATTCTGTTCGAGGCGCAGCAACCGCGGCGCGCCATCTCCGAGCTCATGACGCGCGAGCTGCGCGCGGAGCGCGACTGATGGCGACGAAAGAAGAGCCAGTACAGGAGTTCTTCTCCATCGGCGACGTGTGCGCGCTGACCGACCTCAAACCACACGTGCTGCGCTACTGGGAGAGCCAGTTCCGGTTCCTGAATCCGGCGAAGAATCGGTCGGGCAACCGGGTGTACCAGCGCCGCGAGGTCGAGCTGATCATGCTGGTGAAGCACCTGTTGTACACGGAGAAATACACGATCGAGGGGGCGCGCCAGCGGATCGAGGAGCAGCGCCGCGCGGGCTCGCTGCGCGCCGAGGCGCGCGCGGCGCTCGACGTCCAGATGATTCGCGATCTCGAGCGGCAGCTCCAGGGGATTCTGCGCGTGCTCGATGGGACCGAGGCGGTGCCCGCGACAGAGTCTTCGGCTTCGGCGGCGACGTCCGACACCCCGGTCACGTGAGCGCACGCACGATCGGTTGCATCGTACCCGCGCTCGACGCCGAATTGACGATCGCGGCGGTCATCGACGGAATTCGCCACGCGTTACCCGACGCGTTCATTGTCGCGGTCGACGATGGCTCGCGTGACGCGACGTCACGTGTGGCCCGCGCGTCCGCCGACGAGACGGTCCGGTTTCCCGTCAATCGAGGGAAGGGGGCCGCGCTGCGCGCCGGGATCTCGGAGGCGCTCGCCCGCGGGTGTGACCGCCTCGTGACCATCGATGCCGATGGCCAGCACGATCCGCGGTTCGCACCACAGTTCATCGAAACCCTCGAGACCGCAGACCTCGTCGTCGGGGCCCGCCGCGCGGCCGGCCCGATGCCGCTCGGGCGTCGAATCACCAATCGACTTTCGGCTCGAGCCGTGGGCCGATGCGTCGGTCAGCCCATTGCGGACGCACAGTGCGGATTCCGGGCGATGCGCGCACCGCTCGCGCGCCACGTGCGCCCGCGAGCGGACCGGTATGAGTACGAGACCGAGTTCCTCATTCTCGCTGCGCGGAGCGGTTATCGCCTGGCGTTCGTTCCGATTCCCACGGCGTACCCGGGCGCCGTCCCGAGCCGCTTTCGCGCGATTCGGGACTCGGCACGAATCATCGAGACGATCTGGCGGTTCCGCACCGGAGCAAGGGCGAGCTGATGCGTCTCCTGTGCACGAACGATGACGGGATTCTCGCGTACGGCCTGGAATGCCTGGTGCAAGCCGCGGCGCCGCTCGGTGAGATCACCGTCGTTGCCCCTGATCGGGAACAGAGCGCCACGAGCCACTCGCTGACGCTGCATCACCCGTTGCGTCCGGTGCAGCGGGGTGAGCGGCGCTACCAGGTGGATGGCACGCCAACGGATTGCGTCATGCTCGCGGTCGAAGCGCTGATGGAAGCTCGCCCGGACTACGTGTTGAGCGGAATCAACCACGGTCAGAACATGGGTGAGGACGTGTTGTACTCGGGTACCGTAGCCGCTGCCATGGAAGGCCTGGCGTTGGGAATCCCATCCATCGCGATCTCGTTCGCCGGCGGTGACCTGCGGGCTGACCGAGCCTTACTCGACGAGCAGGTGGAGGTGTTGACGCCCTTGCTCGCGCACCTCACGTCGCTCCCGAAGTTTCCGGAGAACACGCTGCTGAACGTGAATCTGCCGGCGCGGCGGGCCGGTGAGATTCGGGGCGTGCGCCTAACGCGTCTGGGCCGCCGAGTCTACTCCGACTCGCTGCGCCCGATGGTCGATCCCTGGGGTCGCCAGATCTTCTGGATCGGGGGCGGCTCCATCAACTGGGAAGCGAGCGCCGAGGGCTCGGACTTTCGAGCCGTGGACGAAGGCTTCATTTCGGTGACGCCGCTGCACCTCGACCTCACACACCGCGACATGCTCGAAGCGGCGGAGACCTGGTGGCGGGACCTGTAGGCCCTGAGTATCGCGGTGCTCGCCGCCGCCTCGTCGAGACGCTCCAGGCAAACGGGATCCGGGATCTCGCGGTGCTCCGGGCCATCGACGTGACGCCGCGGCATGCGTTCGTTCCGACGGGCGTCCGCCACCGCGCGTACGAGGACTCCGCGTTGCCCATCGGCAACGGGCAGACCATCTCACAGCCTTCCGTGCACGCCCGGTACCTCGAGCTGTTGCACCTGACGGGGAAAGAGCGCGTGTTGGAAGTCGGTACCGGAACCGGATACCAGACCGCGTTGCTGTCGCATTTGGCGGCACAGGTCTTCTCGATCGAGCGAGTTCCGGCCCTCTACGAGAAAGCGCGTGACGTGCTTCGCCAGCTGGATGTGCGCAACGTCTCGATGTTATTGGGCGATGGGACGATCGGCTGGCGTGAATACGCCCCGTACGACGCGATTCTCGTGAGTGCCGGCGCGCCCGAGGTGCCGGCGCCGCTGGTCGAGCAGCTCGCGGACGGTGGTACGTTGCTCATCCCGCTGGGAACGAAGGATGAGCAGATCCTCGTGAGCGTCGAACGACGCGGTCCCGAGGTGGTCCGCCGTGACATCGCACCCGTCAGGTTCGTCCCGCTCTTGGGCACGCACGGCTGGCAGGGGTAATCCGGGCCGGGTCGCCCCTCGTACCAGGGACACCGATCGGGAGCCGCCGGATGGCCGAGCAGAACGCGAAGGATACCAAGAATTCGCCGCCGCCGCGACGCGCGGCGCGCCCGTTCGTGGGGCCAGCAGGTGCAGCCGGACAGCCACTGCCGCTCCTGCGCGTCACGCAGACGCCGCGCCCGGCGCCCTTCGTGCCGGCCCCGGCGACGCGGCCCCCGTTAGGCTCGCCCGCGCGGCCGCCAGCGACGCAACGCGCATCGGGCATGGCCTCGGACGCAGAGCCCGGAACCGCGGCGGTCGCCACGCCAGCCATTGTGCCCCAGGAATCACCCGCCTCGGTCGATCCGTCGGACCTCGGGTCCGACGCACTCGTGGCGTGGTCCGGTGCCGGCGTCGACGGGCACGGCAGTGTGCCGGACGCCACCGGTCCAGTGGTCGCGTCCGCACCTGATTCGCTCACCGAGGAGCTGACAGCGGAGGCGGCGCACTCCTCGCCGTACGACCAGTTCGCGGCGTTCGATGCGACCTGGCACGAGGCGGCGATCGACGTCCCCGAGCCGCCCGAGCCGGCACCTTCCCCGGACGATCGAGCCTCGTTAGGCGACGTCGGCGAAGTGTCCGGACCTCCGGCCGCGGTGACCGCTGAAGACCGGACGACAGACAGCGCGTCGACCGGGCCTGCGTGGCTCATGGATGACAGTGAGGTGTCACCCGCCGCGGAAATGGAACCGGTCAGTGCTCATGCGGATCTGGATGACGCGAGCGGGCTCGCCGAGCCGCGCGAGGCCGACGCCGACACTACCGACGCCACGAGCACGCTTCACGCCGACGAGGGGTCGTGGGCGGACGTGTCCATCATGATGTCGGCGGATTCGATCATGGCGGCCGAGGTCGAAGACGAGGAGCCATTGCAGTCAGCCGCCGCCGGGCATCTCGCCGATGACGCGCTCTCCGTGGATGGATGGCCCGAACCGCTGCTGGCCGAGTACGCCCCGTACGTGCCGACGCCGGTAATCGCGACTCCAGCCATCCCCGCAAGTCCACCAGACGAAACACTGGCCGAGCGCGACGGGGACGCGGTCGATGCGCCGGATAAGGCGGTTGCGCTCCACAACGATGCCGCCAGCGACATGGCCGAAGGCGGCGTGGAGGATTCGGCGTCGCCGACGGGGCCGATCGCCGCGTGGGGCTCGCCCGGTGTTGGCGCGGATCCCGCCCCGACACACGAGACGCACATTGCTGCTGCGCTCGATCGGCTGGCGGAGCAGGTCCGACGCGGCGAGATTGACGTCTCGTCCATTGCGCCTGGGGGTCCGGACGCGGCTGTCGTGGCGGCTGTCCTCGCCGCGCTCCTGGGCGGAGGCCGGTCCAGCAGCCGCTGAGGAACGGGTTGGCGACAGTCCATCTCGAAGTCGCTGGGAAGGTTCAAGGCGTCGGATTTCGCTGGTTCGTCCGCGAAGCTGCGCGACGTGCCGGCGTAGCTGGATGGGTCTGCAACAGGGCAGATGGACGTGTCGAGATCGCCGCGTCAGGCTCGGAGGGGGCGGTTGCCCGGGTCGTCGAGGCTGCTCGGACTGGTCCGCCCGGAGCCCGGATCGACCACGTGGCGGAACTTCCCGTGGCGGAGCTGGGTGATCTCCCCACACCTTTTACTGTGCTACGATAGCGTGCATTCGACCGACGCATCGGCTCCCGCCTTCGATGACCTTCGTCGCGCGATCCGTGACGTCCCCGACTTCCCGAAGCCCGGGATCCTGTTCAAGGACATCACGCCGTTACTCGCTGACGGGGCGCTGTTTCAGCGAGCGTGCGACGCGATGGCGGCTCCGTACCGCGACGCGGGGGTGACTCTCGTTGCGGCGATCGAGAGTCGCGGATTCCTGCTCGGCGGGCCGATTGCAGCCTTCCTCGGTGTCGGAATCGTTCCAATCCGAAAGGTCGGCAAGCTCCCATACACTACGCGGCGTGTGACGTACGCGCTCGAATACGGGACGGACGCCCTCGAGGTGCACGCCGACGCCTGCGTGCCTCACCGCCGCGTGCTGATTGTCGATGACGTGCTCGCGACCGGGGGCACCGCCGCAGCTGCGTGCGATCTGATAGAAAACGTGGGTGGGGAGGTGGTCGGGTGCACCTTTCTCATTGCGCTGAGCTTTCTCAGCGGGCATGAGCGGCTTCCGGGACGCCGCATGTCTGCGGTGCTGACGTATTGACCCACCGCCAGGCGCGGCGCGCGGCGCCTTTCGTATCGCGCGCAACTGCAATAACTTTGTCGGTCTGGCCGCCTGCATCGGAGGCACGCGCGCGTATTTCCTCGTGCCGTGGCGCCGAGCCAGTCGCGCCCCTGTAGCTCAGATGGATAGAGCAGCGGTTTCCTAAACCGTTGGCCGCGTGTTCGAGTCACGCCAGGGGCACTTCGGAGCGTGCCTTACCGGACTCATCACTTTTTCAGCAATGGCTAAAATCGAAGCAGCAACGGGCCCAGCGTTCGACGACCGCGCGGAATCGGTGGTGGATTGGGCGCGTGCGAATGCGAAGTACATCGGCGTTGCCGCCGTCATCGTTGCGCTGGCGGTCCTGAGTTGGGTGTTCTACCGACAGTATCAGAATAGCCAGGCAGCGCAGGCGGAGACGCAGCTGAGCCGCGCTCGCCAGAGCTACGCGCAGGGGAACCTTCCGCTGGCTCAAACCGATCTTCGGCGCGTGGTCAGCCGCTTCGAGGGCAGCAGCGCGGGCAGCCAGGCGGCTATGCTGCTCGCGCAGACCTACTACGAGCAAGGTAAGGCCGACAGCGGGCTCGCTGTGCTCAACCAGAGTGAGCCAACGTCCGCCGACGGGGCGGCCTTCGAGGCGCTCAAGGGTGCCGGGTACGAGCTGAAGAAGGAGTACGCTCAGGCAGCCCAGCATTACCGGGGCGCCGCGGACCGGACAGACGTAAAGGAGGCGAAGGGCCGGTACCTGGCGGATGCGGCGCGAGCGCTGACAGCGGCGGGGAACAAGGCTGAGGCCGCGAAAATCTGGGAGGGTCTGGCTGAGGATGAGTCAGCTCCGATCAGTGCTGAGGCTCGCGTACGATTGGGTGAGCTGACGGCCACACCGGCAAGTCGGTGACGAGATGTCCTTGAACGGCCGACCTGCGGCCGGCAGTGATCGGCGACCCTTCGACTGGGCGGAGCTCGAGCGGGCTCCGCCCTCTAAAATCGCAAAATGGAGTACTACTTATAATATGTATTATGTAAACTGACAGCGTGGAAAAGTCGTGCTCCACGTTGACTCAGATGGCTATCCGGCGCGGGAGCTCAGCTGGTAGCTGCCCTCGGAACACGATTCGGCCTTCCCCGTTCAGCGACGGCGTGAGCGTTGAGCTCGGTGTGCTTCGCAGTGTCACATGTAGTGGAAGCTCAGAGCGCGTCATAAGTGATGTGGCCGGTCCGGATTCACCCCACGTCGCCAGAAGCGCCGCCGCCGCGACCGCTCCAGTACCGCACGCGAGCGTTTCGGCTTCGACGCCACGCTCGTACGTACGGTACGCCCACCCGCGAGGTCCCTTGGCGACGAAATTGACATTCGCGCCCGCGCGCAGCCACGGATGGTGCCGAACGAGCCGGCCTCGTCCGACGACGTCCACGGCCTCGATGTCGTCGCACAACACGACGACGTGCGGGACGCCTACCATTGCGAATCCGAGTCGTCGCTCACCCGGCCCGAGCGCGATCGGGGCCGCCGGGTCAAGCTCCTCGATCGGCTGCAGGTCGATCTCCGGGCCGCGCGTCGTCATCCGCCCTCGGACCAGGCCTGCCCCGGTGCCGAACTCGAACTCCTCGTCCTCCTCGACGATCCCCAACTCGGCTGCAAGGCGGACGCTGCAAAGAGAAGCATTGCCGCATAGCAGCGCGAGCGAGCCGTCGCGATTCAGATAGCGAATCGAAAAACGGCCCCCTCCGGGCGCAGGAGGCTCGACGAATACGATGCCGTCCGCGCCAATACCGGTCCCACGTGCGCAGAGCGCGTCGATTACGTCCGGCCGCTTCAGGTCGCCCGCCGGCTCATCACGAGCGTCGACGAAAATGAAATCGTTGCCCGA
>DASURJ010000819.1:0-3900 GCA_036280115.1 Gemmatimonadaceae bacterium | reverse complement strand
CGGAAATCGTCAGGCTCTCCACCGCGTTCTTCGCCTGCAGCCACTGCCAGGTCTTCATGAGACCCTCGCGCAGGTCCACCGTCGGCTGATAGCCGATCAGACGACTCACCCGGTCGAGGCTCGCCAGCGAATCACGCACGTCGCCGGGACGGGGTGGGTTGTAGTCGGCGGGGATGTTCACGCCCGTGACCTCGCGCGCGAGCTGCAGCATCTCGTTCAGCGACGTCCGCTGCCCCGCGCCGACGTTGACTGGCCAACCCGACGCCACGGCGGCTGGCGCCGTCGCCGCCTTCAGGTTCGCCTGCACCACATTCGAGACGTACGTGAAGTCGCGCGTCTGCTCGCCGTCGCCGAATACCGTGACGGACTTGCCCGTCGCGGCAGCCTGGAGGAACAGCGGAATCACGGCCGCGTAGGCGGAGAATGGACTCTGCCGCGGGCCGAAGACGTTGAAGTAGCGGAGCGCAACCGCCTCCATGAGACCACCACGCGCATAGGCGAGCACGTACTGCTCGCTCGACAGCTTGGACGCGGCGTATGGAGAGCGCGGGAGAGGCTCCATCGTCTCCACCTTCGGCAGCGTCGGCGTATCGCCGTACACCGAGCTGGAGCTCGAGTACACGACGCGACGCACGCCCGCTGCACGGCACGCCTCGAGGAGACGCACGGTCGCGTTGACGTTCGCGTCGTGCGAGCCCCACGGATCCTTGAGCGAGCGCGGCACGCTGGGCAGCGCCGCGAGATGGAACACGACCTCGACGCCTTCCGCCGCTCGGGCGGAGATCGCCGGATCACAAAGATCGCCCTTCAGGAACTCGATCGAGTCGGCGAAGGGAGCGATGTTGGCCTCGTCGCCCGTCGACAGGTTGTCGACCACGCGGACGGGATGGCCGAGCCGAACGAGCTCCTCGACCACATGCGAACCAATGAACCCGGCGCCGCCGGTAACGAGACACGAGAACTTGCTGTTCGACACTCCGCCTCCACTGCCCCGTCATCGGGGCGATCACGAGAACCGTACGTCGCTCAATAGGCGAGACCGAAGGTCCGGCAAATGGTCCCGCTCCCTCACGTCCGTCGTCACTTTCAACTTTCGTACACCGCGCGCCCCGCCGCGAGACGGGACGGCCCATCCTACCTAACTGCTTGCCGCTCAATTCATTGCGTCCTTCTCGTCCCGTGCCTGGCTCACCATGGACAGCGTGCGGGAGACGTCAGGTGATGCGCACGCGCAACAACCGCGCGTCAGCCGTCAGCGTGCGGTCAGCGTGACACCGGCCTTCATCGCCGGGATGTCGTATTTCCCGCTCGGAAGTCGCGGGAGCGTCTCCCGTACCTCGATCCGCGCCGGCTGCATGTGACGCGGCAGTTCCAGACGCGCGAACTGCTCGAGGTGCTTGAGCGAGGCACCCGGCTTGAGCGCGACATACGCAATGATGCGCTCGCCGCGCGCCGGGTCCGGCTCCGTCGCGATCGCCGCCTCGAGAATATCGCCCGAGGCGTACAGTACGTCGGTGATCTCGTCCGGCCCGATGCGGAAGCCGAGCGACTTGATCATCCGGTCACGGCGTGAGACGTAGAAGAACCGCCCCTCCGCGTCTCGTTTCACCATGTCGCCGGAGTACACGGCGCGCGCCGTCGATCCGCTCCCCACCGGGGCGTGGCGGAAGGTGGCGGCCGTCTGCTCGGGGTCTTCCCAGTAGCCCTCCGCGAGCGTGGGCCCGCTGAAGACGAGCTCTCCCACCTCGCCCGGCGCGCAGACGCGGCCATTCTCGTCCACCACCCATATGGTGGCGCCGGGGACCGTGCGGCCCATGCAGTCGGGATGCGAATCCACTTCCTCGGGCGGCAGGAACGTGCTCCGGAAGCACTCCGTCATGCCATACTGGAGGAAGAGGCGCGCGTGCGGGTGTGCCGCCCGAAGCTGCTTCGCGGCTTCGGGCGGCAGGTGGCCGCCGGCATTCTGGAGAATGCGGAGCGACGGGATGGGGCTGCTGGTGAAGGCTGGGACGGCAAGGAGCTGGAGCCAGAGCGGCGGCACCCCGGCGATGCAGGTGACCTCGAACGCACGCGCGTCGGCGACGATCTTCGCGGCGAGCGGCGACAGCGAGATCACGAGCGCCGACGTCGTCATCACGGCCGAGAGGAGCTGATTGAGCCCGTACACCGAGCTGAAAGGCAGCAGGCTGAGGATGCGCTCGTCGGTCCTGAATCCGAGGTATCCCACGACCATCTCCATCGCGTCGAGCACCGCGCGATGGGAGAACACGACACCCTTGGGCAGGCCCGTCGATCCCGAGGTGAAGATGATCTGCGCGAGGCCGGCATCACCCGGCGGGAGCGGTGTCCACTCCCGGCGTGTGTCCGGAATCGACGCGAGCTCCACCAGGGTCGCATCCGTCTCCAGGTCGCGCTGGTGCTCCGCGAGCATCTCGCGGGTGGTCAGAAGGACGCGGACGCCGGCGCGGCGAAGCACGTACTCCACCTGACGAGGGCGTAGCCGCTCGTTGACGATGATTGCGATGGCGCCCGCCGCGAGCGCGCCGAAATAGGCGGCCGCGGCGTTCCTGCCGCGCTCGGCGAGGATCGCGACCCGGTCGCCGCGCTCGACCCCGCATTCCACCAGCGCCGCGGCGATCGAACCGGCACGGTCCCGAAGCTCGGCGTAGCTCGTGGTCCCGCTGGCCGAGATGATCGCGGGCTTGTCGCCCGCGATTCGTGCGGCGTCCCAAAGAAGTCCCGCGACGGAGCGCGGCTGCGTACCTGGAGTGGTCATTACGGCTGCCAACGGGGGTGAAAAGCGTCGTCACGAACGGGCCGTTTTCGACCGCGGCAAACGCACGGCCGGTGCCATCTATGGTAGCCCTGCCAGTCACGCTCGCGCCCATACGCGGGCGAGTCGTGGAACGCCGTACATGGTATGCAATACCGCAACTTGGCGCGTGTTGGCCGGGTGTTGCCTGAAACCGCACGACAGGCGGGGATCTGTCGTTTTCCCGCAACAGCCGATGCGTGGTTGCGGCCCCCACGCTACAGCGCCCTGCGGGCCGCGAATAGGGTCCGGAGGGGCCTAAGGTGTGTCCCTCAAGCGCTTACGCGTTTGCGGCACACTCCCGGAGGAGGGCGTCAGCCTTGCATTGGCAGCGGGCGGCTTCCCCATTCTCCTCACTCGTTTGCCATGAGCGCGACCCTTCAGCCGCCCTTCGCTCCTTCGCTCGCCCTCTCCGACGCCGAGATCGCCGCCATCGTCGACCGCATCGCGACCACGCTTCGCGAGCAGCTCGACAGCCAGTTGCGCCGGCGCGGCTTCGTGGTGGCGATGAGCGGCGGCATCGACAGTTCCGTGTGTGCCGCGCTCGCGGTTCGCGCGGTGGGCCCGAAGCGCGTTTTCGGTCTCTTTCTTCCCGAGCGGGACTCCGACCCGATCAGCCTCACCCTGGCCACCGAGCTTGCGAACCAGCTCGGCATCGAGTCCGCGATCGAGGACATCGCTCCGGTGCTCGAGGCTGCGGGCTGCTACCGTCGTCGTGACGAGGCGGTTCGCATGGTGATCCCCGAGTTCGGACCCGGCTGGCGCTTCAAGATCGTGCTGCCCGGTGACCGCCTGAACTCGGACCGCCTGAACTTCTATTCGGTCGTCGCCGAGTCGCCGAGCGGCGAGCGCATCACGCGCCGCCTGACGCCGGAGTCGTATCGCCAGGTCGTCGCGTCGACGAACTTCAAGCAGCGCACGCGCAAAATGATGGAGTACTACCACGCCGACCGCCTGCACTACGCGGTGGTGGGAACGCCGAACCGGCTGGAGTACGACCAGGGCTTCTTCGTGAAGGGCGGCGACGGGTTGGCCGACGTGAAGCCGATCGCGCACCTGTACAAGACGCAGGTGTACGCGCTCGCGCA
>DASURJ010000818.1:0-3824 GCA_036280115.1 Gemmatimonadaceae bacterium | reverse complement strand
CCTTGGCAAGGTTGTGCTCTACCAACTGAGCTATTCCCGCAACTATCCGATGAACTTCACCGACTGGTCCGAGGTATCAGTTCACGCCGTTTCAGCTGATAGCTGATGGCTGTTGGCTGATAGCTCTGGGCGACCGAGTCGCCCAGATGGAGGCGAGGGGAATCGAACCCCTGACCTCTTGAATGCCATTCAAGCGCTCTCCCAACTGAGCTACGCCCCCGGGCGTCAGGAACCAAAAATTGTACCCAGGGGTACGCGGAAAGTCAAGAAAACCGGACTGGCGAAACTCCGCTGGGCCAGTATTTTGCAGCACCTTTTCCACCCATGAAACCGCGCGGAAAACGCACGCGTCTCGCGACCCGCTTCCAGGTGCTTTTCCGCGCCCGGCATGCGTGGCGTCGTGTGGCGCGTGTCGAGTGAGCGGCCGTCATCTTGCCGTCTCGCTCGCCGCCTCGAGATAAATGCCCATTCTCGCTGATCGATCGAGGAACTCGACCACATGACCGAAGTCAAGCGCCGCCGCCGTCGCGTCGTGCCTGCCGGCATCGCCCCCAGCGAGCCCGAGCGGGACATCCTCGATCAATACCTGTACGAAGTCAGCACGTATCCCCTCCTCAAGGGGACGGAGGAGCTGGAGCTTGCCAGGAAAATCCGCGCGGGCGACCAGGATGCGCTGCAGGAGCTCGTGAAGCGCAACCTCCGGTTCGTGATCTCCGTCGCCAAGAAGTATCAGAACCGCGGACTGCCGCTCATCGACCTCATCGGTGAGGGCAACGTCGGCCTGCTCACGGCTGCCCGGAAGTTCGATCCCGACCAGGGCGTGAAGTTCATCTCCTACGCGGTCTGGTGGATCCGGCAGGCGATCCTCTCGTCGCTTGCTCGGCAGGGACGTACCGTGCGCGTGCCGCTCAATCGAACGGCGGATCTCTCGCGCATCATCAAGGCGTCCGAGATTCTGCGCCAGAAGCTGCGTCGCGAGCCGACGCCCGAAGAGCTTTCGCAGCTTACCGGCCTGTCGGTGGACGTCGTGCAGTCGCTCGCGGCGCTCAACACCGGTGACGTGCGCCTCGATGCCCCGATGGATCCGGAAGGTGATCGGTCGCTGATCGAGCGCTTCGTCGCCGACGAGATGCCGGACACGGAGGAGGAAGCGATGAACCGCTTCCTCACCGACGAGATCGAGCTCGCACTCGGCACCCTGCCGCCGCGCGACGCGAAGGTGCTGCGCTTGTACTTCGGTCTCGAGGGCGGTCGCGAGCACACCCTCGAGGAGATCGGCTCGATGTTGGGCGTCACGCGCGAGCGCGTGCGACAGCTGCGCGATCGCGCGCTGAAGCGACTTCGTGAGGGCGATGTTGGGCGTGCGCTAGGCAGCTTCGCCGCGTAGCGCGCTATCAGCCATCAGCTATCAGCAAGGCTAACAGCGGACGCTATCAGCCGATTAGCTTTCCGCCGTTCGAGCTGATGGCTGCGTCAAACATCGGCTGATAGCTCGCGGCGCTCCGCGCCGCGATGCGCCTATAGCTCAATTGGATAGAGCATTTGACTTCGGATCAAAAGGTTGGGGGTTCGAGTCCCTCTGGGCGCACTGAGAGCATTGACGGGGAGGCCGGTTGGCCTCCCCGTTCGTCATCCAGTAGGGTACGTGCGCACCAGCCCGGCGCGACGTAAGATATGTGACCCGAACGCAGCGCTGTTCGCTATGCTGATAGCTGATAGCTTCCTCGATGATCCAACTAATCGACGTCCATAAATCATTCGGCCCCAAGCACGTCCTCTCCGGCTTCACCCTCGAAGTCCGCGAGGGCGAGGCCATGATCATCATCGGCTACTCCGGCACCGGCAAGTCGGTGGCGATCAAGCACATCGTCGGGCTGCTCGAGCCCGACCGCGGAACCGTCATCGTCGACGGGATGGAGGTACCGAAACTGTCCCGCCGCGAGCTCTACGCGATGCGCGCGCGCATCGGCTACGTCTTCCAGTTCGCTGCCCTGTTCGACTCGATGACCATCGGCGAGAATGTCGCGATGGGGTTGCGCAAGCAGGCGACGCTCGACGAGCACGGGATCGAGGAGCGCGTCAATGAGGCCCTCGACCTGGTCGACCTGCCTAACGTGTCGACGCGATATCCGGCGGAGCTCTCAGGCGGCATGCGGAAGCGCGTCGGGATCGCGCGCGCGATCGCGCTCCGGCCCAAGTACCTGCTGTACGATGAGCCGACGACCGGCCTCGACCCCGTCACGAGCGCCGTCATCGACGAGCTCATGATCCGCATGCGTGAGAAGCTCGGCGTGACGAGCATCGTCATCACGCACGACATGCGAAGCGCCTACCGCGTTGGCACCCGGATCGCGATGCTGTACGACGGCCGCGTCAGGCAGGTCGGGACCGTCGAAGACATCCAGAACACCACGGACCCAGTCGTCCGCCAGTTCATCGAAGGGCGTGCAGACCTCGATGATCCTCAGGCCGCCTGACATGGAGGCGGCCTGATATGGCGCGGCGACGAGCTCGCATCGAGACATCGGCGGGCGGCGTCGTCGTCCGCATGGAGACGGACACGGGCGGTGCGCCCCGCCCGCTCTTTCTCATCATCCGTGACAGCTACGACAACTGGGGGTTCCCAAAGGGACACGTCGAGGAAGGAGAGCGCCCCGAAGCTGCCGCTCTGCGCGAGGTCATCGAAGAAACGGGACTCGGCAGCCTCACGATACGAGGCACGATCGACACCATCGACTGGTACTTCCGCTTCCGCGGCCAGTTGATTCACAAGATCTGCCATTTCTTTCTGATGGAGACCGATCGCGCCGACACCTCCCCGCAACGTGCCGAGGGGATCACGGCGTGTCGCTGGGAGGCGTATGAAGCCGCCGCGCAGCTCGTGTCGTACGCCAATGCGCGCGACGTGCTGCGGCGCGCGCACGAGCTGGTGACCAACCCGACGCACGCCGCTTGATCGTCCATGTCCGTCCGCGCTCCCGTGGCCGTCGCGCCACCGTGCATCGTCGTCTTCGCGACCCGCGAGCGTGTGCGGACGGCGGTGCGGGCGGCGTTTCCGCGCCGGCGCGCGCGTCTCATCATCGGTCGAACGGCGAGTGAGTTCACCGCGACGTTTCACTCGACGCTCGTCGATGCGGCGCTCGTCGACGTCGGGACCGCGGCGGACGACGCGTGGCGCGCCGCGGAGCTCGCACGCGAGTTTCCGAGCGTTCCATTCTTCGCGGTCACGCCCATGCGAGGCACGGATGGTCCGACCGTCGCGCGCTGCGCCGCGCTCGAGTTCACGGACGTCGTGGTCGACAGCGTCGATGACGAAGCGCTGCGCGACCTCGTGCTGCCAGCCACGTTTTCTACGCGCTTCTTCGACGCCCTGCAGGACCCTCCGCCCCCCCTTGGCATCACGCAGCCCATGCAGCACGCGGCGTGGCGGTGTGTCGTCGCGCAGGCGGGACGCACGCTGCGCACGGATGCTCTCGCCGAAGCGATCGGCGTCACGCGCGAGCACCTGAGCCGCACGTTCGCCGCCTCGGGCGCGCCGAACCTGAAGCGCGTCATCGATCTCGTACGTCTGATCGCGGCCGCGGAGCTGGCGAAAAACCCCGGCTACGATATTGGCGACGTCGCACGCATCCTCGGATTCGCATCATCGTCGCACCTGTCGAGCACCGCCCAGCGCGTCGTCGGTACCCGCCCCGCATCCTTGTCACGATTGCGTGCCGTCGATCTCATCGAGCGGTTCGTGCAGGGCCGGTATCGGAGCCGTGGCTAGCGCCGAACACCATCGCGCGCTCCGACCTCGATCGCGCCCAAATACGCGTCGCGGG
>DASURJ010000817.1:0-3800 GCA_036280115.1 Gemmatimonadaceae bacterium | reverse complement strand
ATGCGCGGCTCGTGGTCGGACGAGCCGGCGCCCGATCAGCCGAGTGCCGGCGAGGCAGGCACGCCTCAACTCGAGGCAGCGTTGAATCTCGACGGGCGATTCACCGGCGGCACGTGGGGGACGTACCTCGCCGGCCATTGGGATCGAAAGGACCTGAACGGCGTGCGGAACGAGGGAGCGCCGGAGCCTGCCGAGAACGACCTCGACAGTTGGGCTGTCCAGGGCGGCCTGCGCGTGCAGAGCGGCATCATCACACTGCATGGGAATGCGTACACCGGGAAGGCCATGGGCCATCAGTTCGCGCACGTCATCCAGTTCGGTGACATCGAGGGTTGGGGAGCGTGGGCACAGGTCGGGATCGACTTCACTCGGCGCTGGGGGTTGTGGGCGTATTACGGCATCGACAATCCGGACGACGATGACGTCCGCGCGAGCGACAGCGATCGGCTCACGAGCTGGCTGTTCGTGCCGATGCTGCGGTTCCGATCGGGCCCGTATTCGCTCGGTCTGGAGTGGTTGCACAACACGACGGACTACGCGGTGGGCGGCGCGAGCGAAGAGCGGAAGGGGAACCAGATTCTGTTCAGTACGAGGTTCGATTTCTAGCGCGTTGGCGCGACGCGCGAACCGCGCAGAGCCATCGGCCATCAGCGCGAACGGCGCGCTCGCCAGCGGGTGAGGGTTCCGTGAGCCAACCCAGGGGATGGGCACGGAATTCGCGGCGTGCCGCACCATCACGGCCGCCTCGAGCCGTGCAATGACGGCGCCTGCTCATGGCATCCGCCCGGAGGGTATCGTATGGACGTTTCGCGTCGCGAGTTCCTTCGCTACTCTGCGGGTGCCGGGACCGCGCTCGGCGGACTCGTTGGCCTGGGGCTGACGCTCGCGCCCGCACGCGCGAAAGCGCAGCTCCTCCGCATCAAGGACAGCCGCACCATCCCCAGCATCTGCCCGTTCTGCTCCGTGGGCTGCGGCACGCTGATCCACGTGAAGGACGGTCAGCTCATCAACATCGAGGGGGATCCGCGCAGCCCGCATAACGAGGGCACGCTCTGCCCGAAAGGGGCGGCGATCTACCAGCTCCACGTGAACCCGAATCGGCCGACGCGCGTGCTGCATCGCCGGCCCGGGGCGGCGGGCTGGGAGCAGGTGGAGCTCGAGTGGGCGATGAACCGCGTCGCGGAGCTGATCAAGACGACGCGCGACGAGACCTTCATCGAGCGGCTCCCGAACGGGAAGCTCGTGAACATGACGCCGGCGATCTTCGCGCTGGGCGGCGCCACGCTCGACAACGAGTTCAACCACGTCGCCCAGAAGTTCTGCCGCGGACTCGGGATCGTCGCGATAGAAAACCAGGCCAGGATATGACACAGCTCTAGCGTCCCCGGTCTGGGGTCACGGCTTGGTCGCGGCGCGGCGACGACGTATCCGCGCAATCTCGAGCACACGGACTGCCTGATCGTCATGGGCTCCAACATGGCCGAGTGCCACCCGGTCGCGTTCCGGTGGCCCATGAAGGCCAAGATGAACGGAGCCAAGCTGATTCACGTGGACCCACGGTTCACGCGCACGAGCGCGATGTGCGACATTCACGCGCCGATCCGCGCGGGAAGTGACATCGCGTTCCTCGGCGGACTCGTTACCTACGTTCTGAACAGCGACCGCTGGAACTCGGATCCGTTCTTCCGTGACTACGTAGCGAACTACACGAACGCCGCGACGATCGTCGACGAGGGGTTTCGGGACACCGAGGATCTCGAGGGCGTGTTCTCGGGGCTCATGCAGTACACGGAGCGTCCCGAGTGGCCGTACAACGGGTTCACGGGACAGTACGACCCGGCGACGTGGCAGTACGCTGGCACGGCGGTCGGCGAACAGGGACGCGCGGCGGCGACGGCACAGTCCGGCGAGCAGCGCGTGCCGTCGGGACAGCAGCCACAGCCTCGCCCGGGCGAACGGGAGACGACACCCGCCGGCACAGGCGCCGCGGCTGCCGGGACGACTCGCATGGGACCGCCATTCGATCCGCTCGTGCGGTCGCTGCTCAAGCCTGCCCCGCGCAGAGACATGACACTGCAGGACCCGCGCTGCATCCTCCAGATCGTCAAGCGGCATTTCTCGCGGTATACCCCGGAAATGGTCGAGCAGATCACTGGGTGCCCGCGGCAGAAGTTCCTGCAGGTTGCCGAGACGCTGCTCCAGAATTCCGGCCGGGAGCGTACGTCAGCGTTCGCGTATGCGGTCGCGTGGACGCAACACACGACCGGCGTCCAGATCATCGGATGTGCGGCGCTCCTGCAGCTCCTGTTAGGCAACTTCGGGCGCCCCGGCGGCGGCATCATGGCGCTTCGTGGGCACGCGGCCATTCAGGGCTCGACGGACGTGCCCACCCTGTATCACAGCATCCACGGGTACATGCCGGCGCCGACGGCGCTCAAGCGCCACGACACGCTCCGTGATTACCTGACGACGGAGACGCTGCCGACGGGCTACTGGGCCAACTTCCCGAAGTTCATGGTGTCGTACCTCAAGTCGATGTACGGCGCCGCGGCGACGCCGGAGAACGACTTCGGCTACGACTGGCACCCGAAGATCCTCGGCGACCACTCGCATATGGCGGTCATGGCCGCGATGGAGGAGGGCAAGATCCGCGGCATGCTCTGCGTGGGCCAGAACCCCGCGACCTCGCTCAACGGCTCGTCGCAGCGTCGCGCGATGCGCAAGCTCGAGTGGCTGGTCGTGAAGGACAACTGGCTCACCGAGACCGCCACGCAGTGGTACTCGGCGCCGGAAATCACGAATGGCGATGTGAAGGTCGAAGACATCGGGACCGAAGTGTTCTTCTTCCCGGCCACGCAGATCGCCGAGTATCAGGGCAGCTTCACGAATACGCAGCGCATGCTGCAGTGGCACCACAAAGCAACGGATCCACCGGGTGACTGCCGCACCGATACGTGGTTCTACTACCAGCTGGGGAAGCGGCTCAAGACGGCGTACGCGAACAGTACGCTTCCGCGGGACCAGGGGTGGAAGAACGTCACGTGGGACTACGACCCCGACCCGGGCTCGACGCACACGGGCCCGCCGGGTGAAGCCGACGAGCTGAAGGTCCTGAAGGAGATCAACGGCTACTACACCGACGATCCCGGGCGTCATCTCGCCGGGTTCGGCGAGCTCAGGGATGACGGATCGACGACGTGTGCGTCGTGGATCTACTGCGGCTGCTATCCCGCGCCCGACCGGAACCTCACGGCGTCGCGCGAGCCCGATCCGCCGGGCGCGCCCGGCGCGCATCTGCGATGGGGATGGGCGTGGCCGGCGAACCGCCGCGTGCTGTACAACCGCGCGTCGGCCGACCTTGCCGGGAACCCGTGGAGTGAGCGCAAGCGCTGGATCTGGTGGGACGGTAGTGCGTCGAACGCACCTAACGCGCAGACAGGGGCGAGAACACCGGCCGGACGGTGGGTCGGGTACGACGTGCCGGACTTCGCGCTCACGAAGGCGCCTAACGCGCCGGCTCGGCGGGGTGCCATCGGGCTCGATGCCCTGTCGGGCACCGACGCCTTCATCATGAAGGCCGACGGCAAGGGCTGGCTCTTCGTCCCCACTGGCCTGGTCGATGGCCCGCTCCCCACGCACTACGAGCCGCTCGAGTCCCCCGTCGAGAACCTGCTCTATCCACGCCAGCAGGTGAACCCGGTGCACAAGTACTGGGCGCGCGACAAGGAGTACAACCAGCTCGTGAAGGCCGGCGACACGCGCTTCCCGCACGTCATCACGACCTACCGGCTGACGGAGCA